>JAIXTZ010000314.1 GCA_027483745.1 Lysobacteraceae bacterium | reverse complement strand
GCGATCATGCTCGGCTTCGCCGCCACGCTGTCCTCGCAGGACATGCGCGACATCGGCGCCTACTTCGCCAAGCAGGCCCCGCGCCCGGGCGTCGCCGACGAGACGCTGATCGCCGAAGGCCCGAACGCCGGCCGCAAGTTCTACGAGGTCGGCCAGAAGCTCTACCGCTCCGGCGATCCGGCGCGCGGCATTCCGTCCTGCGCCGCCTGCCACGGCCCCGCCGGCGCCGGCGTGCCCGGCCCGAGCTGGCCGGCCCTGCACGCCCAGCATGCGCAGTACACCGCGGTGCAGCTGCGCGCCTTCCGCGATGGCATGGTCTGGGGCAAGGACGGCAACGCGAACGCCATCATGTCGGCCGTGGCCCGCAACCTGACCGACGAAGAGATCGACTCGCTGGCCAGCTACCTGCAGGGCCTGCACGACGTCCGCGACGCGGCACCGGCCGACGCCACGGCCGCCCGCTGAACGGCGGCGGGAACTTTCCGCCCGCCCCACGTTCCGACACTTTGAGCCGGCGGCCTCCCGCCGGCTTTTCATTTCCGACCCGAGGATTCCCGATGCTCCGCTCGCTCGCCCTGCTTGCCGCCCTTGCCGTTCCCGGTCTCAGCATCGCCCAGGCCGCCGCCGGCGCACCGCGCCTCGGCACCGACTACGAAGTGATCTCCCCCGCCCAGCCCACCTTCGGCGCCCCGGGCAAGATCGAAGTGGCGGAGGACTTCAGCTACCACTGCATCCACTGCGCCGACTTCCAGCCCTACGTGAACCGCTGGAAGGCCAGGCTGCCGGCCGACGTCCGCCTGACCTACGTGCACGCCGCGTTCGGTGGCGCCATCGACAACCTCGCCCGCGGCTTCTACGCCGCCGAGACGCTCGGCGCAACCGAGCGCACGCACGACGGCTTCTTCCGCGCCTTCCACGTCGACCGCAAGATCACGACCGGCAGCCCGGACGAAGTCGCGGACGTCTATGCCAGCCTCGGCCTCGACCGCAAGCAGGTTCTCGACACGATGAACAGCTTCGGCGTCACCTCGAAAGTGAACCGCGCCAAGCAGTTCGCGCAGCGCACCGGCGTCAACGCCACGCCGACCGTCATCGTCGCCGGCAAGTACCGCGTCAGTGCCACCGCCGACCGCGGCTTCGACGGCATGCTGCAGACGATCGACTACCTCGTCGCCCGCGAGCGCGCTTCGGCCGGCGCGCGTCCGGCCGCGGCTCGTCCCGCCGCGGCACCTGCCGCTGCGCCGAAGCCCGCCCCGGCCCGCTGAGCCCACGTCGCTGCGCCTGCTGAGCGCCAACATCCAAGCCGGCCACAGTACCCGCGCCTACCGCGATTACGTGGTGCGGGGCTGGGGCCATGTGTTGCCGAACGGCAAGCAGCGCAACCTCGACGCCCTGGCGGAGCTGGCCCGGCCCTTCGACATCGTCGGCCTGCAGGAAAGTGATCCCGGCAGCCTGCGCTCCGGGTTCACCAACCAGACCCAAGCCCTCGCCGAACGCGGGGGCTTTCCATTCTGGAGCCACCAACCCAACCGCCGCGTCAGCCGCATCGCCAGCAGCGCCAACGGCCTGCTGTCGCGCGTCGCGCCCACCACGGTCCTGGATTACGCCCTGCCCGGCCGACTGGGCGGCCGCGGTGTGATGCTCGCCCGCTTCGGCGAAGGCGAAGCCGCCTGGACGCTCGCCGTCACGCACCTGTCGCTGGGCGTCGCCTCGCGCCGGCAGCAGCTCGATTTCCTCGGCGAGCTGCTCGCCGACGAGGTGCGCCTCGTGCTGATGGGGGATTTCAACTGCCCGGCCACCTCGCGCGAGTTCGAAGGCCTGTACCGGCGCACCGCGCTGATGCCGCCGCCGGAGCCGGTCGCGACGTTCCCAAGCTGGGGGCCGACACGTTCACTCGACCACGTGTTCACGGCAGGATTCCGCATTTCCGACTATCAGGCCTTGCCGGCCGCGGGGTCGGACCACCTGGCGGTGGCGGTGACGCTCGAACCGCTCGGAAACGCCCCGCCCGCGGCGACCTGACGCCGCCTCAGGGCCAGAGCAACGTCACGCCCACCGCGGCCAGGGCGATGGCGAACACCCGGGACAGCACCGCCCCGCTGAGGCGATGCGCCAGACGTACGCCGTAGGGCGCCGCGAACCACGCCCCGACGCCGATGCCCAAGGCCGCCGGGACATGCACATGACCGACCATGCCGAACGCCATCGCACTCGTGCCCGGATCCGGCACGGAGCGGCCGCCGATCATCGGCGCCAAGGCGTAGGTGGCGGCACTCGCCAGGGCGATCACCACGCCACAGGCCGACGACGTGCCGACGGCGCGAACGGTCGCGACCCCGCGCGACACCAGGAGTGGCACCGTCAGGCTGCCGCCGCCGATCCCCACCACCGCCGAGGCGGCACCGATGATGCCGCCGGCCAACCCCAGCCACGGCCCGCGCGGCACGGGGGCGAGGATCGATGCGCCCGGCTCGGTGGCTGGCGTTGGGCGCGTCGGCCACGCCATGCGCAGGGCCATCAGCAGGCAGAAGGCGCCGACCAGCACGGCGAGGGTCGCGCCCTCGACGCCGACCGCCCACACGCTCCCGGCCACGCCGCCAAGCACGAGGCCGGGAGCGAGCCATGCCACCGTCGGCCAGAGCACGCTGCCGCGCTTGCGGTGGGCATTCGCCGAAGCGCTGGCCGTGACGATGATCGACGCCAGCGAGGTCGCCAGCGCCACGTGCATCACCGCGTCGCGCGGCACGTCGAACAGAGGGAGCAACGCCACCAGCGCCGCCACCAGCACGATGCCGCCGCCGATGCCGAGCAATCCGGCGAGCACGCCGGCCACGACGCCGAGCAGCGGGAACGCAAGCCACGTGAACTCAGGCATCACGCAGGGGCTCCGTTACACTGCCGGGCATGCGAAACCTCTTTCTTTCCTTCGCCGTCATCGGCGGCATTGTCGCGGCAAGCGCGGCGCAGGGCGAGTCGCCCACGGTGCGGCGCACCGAAGTGCGGGCCGCCTTCGAAGCCGCGGATCGCGGCCAACTCACGCTGGCGGACGTCGCACGCCTGCAATCGCATCCGCTGTCCGGCTGGCTCGAAGTGCTGGTGCTCGAACGCGATCTCCGCAGCATCAGCCGCGAGTCGCTGGGCAGCTTGCTCGAAGACCTCGGCCCCCAGCCGGCCGCCACGCGGCTTCGCCACGCGTGGCTGCGGCGGGCCGCCGCGGAAGGCCGTTGGGCGGATTTCCTCGCCCACGACCGCCCAGGCGGTGACGTCACGCTGCAGTGCTTCTCGCTGCAGGCCAAGCTCGCGACCAATGCGGTCGACGCCGCTTGGGTACAGGCCGCGACCGGCCTCTGGCTCAGTGCCGACTCGCAGCCCGACGCCTGCGATCCGGTGTTCACTGCCCTCGCCCAGCGTGGCGACCTGACGCCGACCCTGCGCTGGCAGCGGATCGAGCTCGCCGCGCGCGCCGGCAACACCGCGCTGATGCGCGCTGCGGCGCGCAACCTGCCCGACGCCGAACTGGCGCTGATCCGTGACTACGCGGCATTCATCGACGCCCCGCATGCGCGGGCCGCGCAGTGGCCGAAGGACACCCGCAGCCGCGCGATGGCCGAGATCGGCCTCGCGCGCCTCGCGCGTCGCGATGCCGGTGCGGCCGAGCGCGCGCTCGCCGCGAATGCCGGCCTGCTGCCTGCTGGCAGCCGCGAGTACGGCGCCGTGCGCGCCGCCATTGCGCTGTGGACCGCCGCCAACTTCGGCAGCGAGTCGGCGCGCCGGCTCGCCGCCGTGCCCGACGCCGCCTTCGATGAAGCCCTGCATGGCTGGGCCGTACGCGAGGCCCTCGCCCGCGGGGACCGCGCGTCGGCGCTGAAGGCCATCGAGCGCATGCCGGCCGCCCTGCGCGCAACGGCGCAATGGCAGTACTTCGAAGCGCGCCTGCGCGAGGACCTCGGCGACGCCGCAGCCGCCGGGCCGCTGTTCGCCGCCGCTGCGAAGAGCCCGACGTTCCACGGCTTCCTCGCCGCGGATCGCGCCGGCACGCCCTATGCGCTGTGCCCGCGCGATCCGTCCGATGACGCCCGTCTCGGCCGCGACGTCGAGCGCAACGCCGCGCTGGTGCGCGCGATCGAGCTGTTCCGCATCAAGCGTCCGGCGCTAGCCGCACTGGAGTGGCAGGCCGCGGTGGCCGGCATGGACGACACGCGTCGCGTGCTGGCGGTTCAGAAGGCCATGCAAGCGCGCTGGTACGATCGCGCGCTGTTCGGCATGCCGGCGAATCCCGACGCGCTGCGGTACTACTCGCTGCGCTTCCCTCTGCACCACGAGACGCTGATCCGTCGGGAAGCGCGCAAGCACGGCCTCGAGCCCTCGCTGGTCGCCGCGCTCACCCGCGCCGAGAGCGCCTTCATGCCGGAAGCGCGTTCGCCCGCCAACGCGCGCGGCCTGATGCAGCTGCTGCCCTCGACGGCGGAAGGCGTGTCGCGCCGCCTTGGCCTGCGGTGGCAGGGCGCAGAGAGCCTGTTCCGCCCCGAAGTGAACGTGCCGCTGGGCACCGCCTACCTCGCCCAGCGGATCGGCGACAACGGCGGCCTGGCCTATCGGGCCATCGCGGCGTACAACGCCGGTCAGGGCGCGGTGCAGCGCTGGATGGCCGCGCGCCCCTCGCTGCCGGCCGACTACTGGATCGAGACCATCCCGTTCCGGGAAACGCGCGAGTACGTGCCGCGCGTTCTGGCCTTCAGCGTGATCTACGACTGGCGCCTCGACGGTCGCACCCGCTCGCTGACCGACCGCCTCGAGGGGAGCGACCAGCACGATCCGCGGCAGTTCGCCTGCCCCACGCCGCACGGCACCACCGTCGCCGCGGCCCCGTCCACCGCCCGCTGAAGGACCGACCATGAAGATCACGCTGCTCGGCGCCACCGGTTTCGTTGGCCGCGTCCTCCTCGCCCGGCTCGCGCAGGAGGGCCACCAGCTCACCGTAATGTCGCGCAATCCGCACGCCCACCTCGTGCGCCTGCTGCCGCCCGGCACGCGCGTGGTGACCGGCGACGTCTACGACCCGGAGCGCCTGAAGGCGAGCTTTGCCGGTGCCGATGCGGTGATCAACCTCGTCGGCATCCTCAACGAATCGGGCGACAACGGCCGCGGCTTCCACCGCGCGCACGTGGCGCTGACCAAGCTCGTCGTCGCCGCCTGCCAGCTCGCGGGCGTGAAGCGGCTGCTGCAGATGAGCTCGCTCAACGCCGGCCGCGGCGACAGCTTCTACCTCAAGACCCGCGGCGAAGCGGAGGCCGCGGTGAAGGCCAGCGGGCTGGATTGGACGATCTTCGAACCCTCGGTGATCTTCGGCATCGGCGACGGCTTCTTCTGCCGATTCGCCGAACTGCTGAAGCTGAGCCCCGTCCTGCCGCTGGCCAAGGCCGGAACGCGCTTCGCCCCGGTCTACGTCGGCGACGTGGTCGAGGCGATGCGCCGCGCCCTGCACTCGCGCGCCACGATCGGGCAGGTCTACGAGCTCTACGGCGCCGATGTAATGACGCTAGGCGAGCTCGTGCGCCTGACGGCGAAGCAGCTCGGCCTGAAGCGCGTGGTCGTGCCCCTGCCCGATGCGCTGGCGCGCCTGCAGGCCTTCGCCTTCGACTTCGTGCCCGGCAAGCCGTTCTCTTCGGACAACTACCGCTCGCTGAAGCTCGATTCCGTCGGCGCCATCGACGGCCTGCACCAGCTCGGCATCGAGCCAACGCGCATCGGCCAGCAGCTCGCCACGATCCTGGGATCGCCCGCCGAGAAGCAACCACGCTATGACCGCTACCGCGGCGCTGCCCGCTGAGGCCACGGTCTACCTCGTGGGCGGCGCCGTGCGCGACGCCCTGCTAGGGCGTGCGCCCGGCGATCGCGACTGGGTGGTGGTCGGCACCGACGCCGAGGCCATGCGCGCGGCGGGCTTCAAGACCGTCGGCGCCGATTTCCCGGTCTTCCTGCACCCGGCCACCGGCGAGGAATACGCGCTGGCCCGCACCGAGCGCAAATCCGGGCGCGGCTACACCGGCTTCGTCGTGCATGCCGACCGCTCGGTGACGCTCGAAGACGATCTGCGCCGCCGCGATTTCACCATCAACGCAATGGCTCAGGCGGACGACGGCACGCTCGTCGATCCACTCGGCGGCCGCGCCGACCTCGACGCCCGCGTGCTGCGCCACTGCAGCCCGGCCTTCGCCGAAGACCCGCTGCGCGTGCTGCGCGCGGCGCGCTTCATGGCGCGCTTCGCGCCGCTCGGATTCCGCGTGCACGAGGACACGCTTGCCCTGATGCGCGACATGGTGGAGGCCGGCGAGCTCGCCCACCTCGTGCCCGAGCGCGTCTGGCAGGAGCTGAAGCGCGCGCTCGGCGAAGCGCGGCCTTCCGCCTTCCTGCAGACGCTGCGCGCCTGCGGCGGGCTGGCCGTCGTGCTGCCCGAAGTCGATGCGCTGTACGGCGTGCCGCAGCGTGCCGAGTATCACCCCGAGGTCGACACCGGGGTGCACGTCGAGATGGTCGTCGACATGGCGGTGCGGCTCGCGCCAGGCGACGCCGCGATCGGCTTCGCCGCCCTCACGCACGACCTCGGCAAGGCGCTCACCCCCGCCGACGTGCTGCCGCGCCATCCGATGCACGAGCACGCCGGCTTGAAGCCGCTGGCGGCGCTTTGCGCGCGGCTCAAGGTGCCCAACGCCGAAACCCAGCTCGCCACGGATGCCTGCCGCGAGCACCTCAACGTGCACCGCTTCGACGAGCTGCGCGACGCCACCGTTTATGAATTGATCGAACGTTGCGGCGGCCTGCGCCAAGGCTCGCGCCTCGACGCGCTCGCCCTCGTCTGCGAGGCCGACAAGCGCGGGCGACTCGGCCACGGCGAGTCCGTCTACCCGCAGGGCCGCGCGCTGCGCGCCTGCCGCGATGCCTCCCTCGCCCTGCAGGCGAAAGACGTGATGCGCGAAGGCCTCGCGGGGCCAGCCATCAGCGAGGCCTTGAAGAAGGCCCGCATCGCGGCGATCGGCGCCGCGCGTCGCAGCCTCAGCGGCGGAACCGCGCCTCCAGCCACGCCGGCAGGTTGAGCGCGAGTCCGAGCGCCGTCCCGAGGCCCACGCCGACGGCGTTCGCCACGAGGTCGAGCCCGTCGCGCTGGCGGTCCACGGTGAATGCACCCTGCGCCCATTCCATCGCGGCGCCGAGCACCAGCAGGGCGAGCAGCGCCCGTCGTCGCCCGGCGGTCGAGGCGAAGCAGCCCATCGCCCACCAGGCCAAGGCCGCATAGGCCATGGCGTGGTTCAGCTTGTCGGCGTGCGGGAACAGCGGGACCGCGCCCGGCACCGGCGGGCCGAGCGACAACACGAGGCACAGCACCCAGCCGAACACCCAGACGGCCAGCCACGCGCCACGCCAGCGCAACGCGGCGCGATTCGCCCCCGCCGAACCGCTCACAGCCGCCTCGAGAGCTCGCCGAAGGCGAAGGCCGCCGAAAGATCCACGTCGCGGGTGAATCCCATCACCTGGAAGCGCTCACCCATCTCGCCGGGCATCGTCAGCTTCCGGATCTCGTTGATGCGGCGATGGCGCTCGCGGTCATCGATCACCGCTTCGGCCTCGGCGATGCGCTGCGGCAGGCCATTGGCGATCAGGAAGCTCGACTGGCTGCAGTAGCCGGCGAAATCGAAGCCGGCATTCGTGCCGGCTTCGGCCAGCGCAGTGAAGTCGACGAAGGCGGTGATGTCCTGCAGGCCGGGCAGGAAGAAGGGGTCGCCATGCGCTCGGTGGCGGTAGTGGCAGACGAGGGTGCCGTCGTCGCGCTCCGGGAGGTAGAACTCGCGGCGCGGGTAGCCGTAGTCGACGAATAGCATCGCGCCGTGCTTCAGCAGGCCGCCGATGGCCTGGATCCAGTAGGGCAGCTGCGGCAGCACCTCCGAGCGGTAGCCATCCGGAAGCGGCGCGCCCAGCGTGCGCTCGATGTGGCGCACCGCCGCACGCACCAAGGCGTCGGCGGGCTGGTCCACGCGGATGAAACCACCGTTCGCATCGAGGCTGACGAACTCCTCGTACACCTCGCCCTCGTGGATGGCGAAGCGCGTGGTCGGCAGCGCGTCCAGCACTTCGTTGGCGAAAAGGACGCCAGCCCACTCGCCTTCCGGCGGGCCGTCGAGCCAGTCGCAGCGGGCGAAGACGGCCGGCGGCAGCTGCTCACGCAGCCGCTGCTGCTGGCGCTGGCGCAGGTCGGCGCTCGGCTCGAGGATGGCGTAGCGCTCCGGGAGCACGCCGAGACGCTCCGCGTGCTGCAGAAACGCGACGGCGAACGCGCCGCTGCCGCCGCCCAACTCGAGGAAACCCGGATGCGGCAAGCCGCGGAGGATCGGCGAAACGGCTTCGCACACGCACTCGGCGAAGACGTTGCCGAGCTCGGGCGAAGTGACGAAGTCGCCGGCTTCGCCGAACTTGCTCGCCCCGGCGCTGTAGTAGCCGAGCCCCGGCGCGTACAGCGCCAGCTCCATGAAGCGCGCGAACGGAATCGCGCCGCGCTCGTGGCGGATGGCCGCCTGCAGGAACTCGACCAGTCGCGCGCTATGCTCGCGGGCCGCGCTGCCCGGCTCGGGCAGGCCGAAAGTGCTCATCAATCCGCTCGTCGTGAACTGGATGCCAAGAATACCGCCCCTTGCGCTGGGCTTCGCCCTGATCCTTGCCGGGTGCGGCCGTGAAGCGCCGGTCGACCCTGGCGCACCGGTGGCCCCGCTGGCCGCTGCTTGGCCCACGCCCGAACCCCCGATCCGCGCCACGCACTGGTTCGGCGAGCACTGGGCGAAGAACGTGATCAACGCCTACCGCCGTGAAGATGTCCCGGAACAGTTCAAGACGATCCGCGACGATGGCTTCGACACGGTGATCCTCGTGGTCAGCTGGGCGGATTTCCAACCCGTTTTCTCGCCCTGCTGCTCGTACGACGAACGCTCTTTCGAACGCCTGCGATACCTCGTCGATGAGGCGGAACGGCAGAACCTGCGCGTCATGCTGCGCATCGGCTACGCGTGGGGCTTCCATCCCGACAGCCCGCCGACGCTGGATCGCGTGCACCGTCTCATGAACGAGAACCCCACACGCTCGGCGTTCCATGAGTTCGTCGCCCGCATCGCCGACGAGATTGAGGGACGCCCGCACGTCCTGATGTCGTTCATGAGCTGGGAAGACCAGTGGTTGCGCGTCATCGAGCCCTCCGCAACCCCGGACTACGCGCGTTTCGTGGCCTCCCTGCCGCCGTCAGAGCGGCCCGTGGAGGCGCCGCGCCTGCCGCGCGCGGACGACGACAGCGCCGAGCCGTTCCATCGCTATTGGGACTGGCTGATGATGGAGATGCTTCACCGCCCCGCGCAGCAGCGAATCCCGAACCTCGGCTACGAGGTGCGCATCGACAAGGAGCCAGTGTGGCAAGTCGCGCCCGACGGAAGCCGCACGCCATCCCGATGGATCGACCATCGCGCCATGTATCGGCAGGTTGGTGAGGCGCCCCTCGTCTTGTATTGGGCACCCTACTGGGGTGCACAGAACGTCGGCGAGCAGTTGGAAGCGACGGAGAGCCTTGGCCTGCTCCGTGGCATGTTGGGTGAGGCACACGAATGGAGTGGTGGCCGCCCGGGATTCATCGACCAGTTCAACCTCATCGACAACACGCCCGGGCACGAGCACAACGCCGTGCTTCCTGACGATGAGATCGCGCCTTTCCTGCGCGGTGCCGTCTGCGTCCTGAAGGACCACGGCGTGCTCGGCGTAGGTTTATGGACCGGCCGCGACTACGCCGAGAGTCCGCTCTACAACCCGTCATTCGCGTTCGGCTTGGAAGGTTGGGCCCTCGTCGATGCAAGCGGCACGGCGGTGCCGGAGGCCGCGGTGCTCGACCGCGCGCCGGATCGCGATCCCTGGCTCCGCCTCGAGGCCGGTCACGCGCTTTCGCAGTCTTTTGGCACCGAGCGCGGTCGACTGCCTCATCGCGACGCGCGGACCGACCAGGCCTGCGTCGATGCCGCAAGTCCCGGTGGAGCGGTCCTGCGCGTTCACGCCGGGGCCGGGGAACCTACGACGATTCGGCTGCGCCCCGGACACGTGGGACGCGCTTGCGCATCCATCGACAGTCATCCGCGGAACGAACGCTTGGACGTCCGTTTCGTGCTCGCCGAGGGTGGAGCCACGCTGCGCAGCGTCTGGTTGTTCGACCACGTCCAGGACGGAGGCATGCGCACGATCGACAATGGGCCGGGCCGCCATCTCGATGCGTTCCGCGCGTTCAACGCCGCCATGAGGCGCACCGAAACTCCCCCCGATTGCGCACGATAGCGAGCGCCCCACCCGAGCAGGGAATCGAGGTTGCAAGGCTGTCGGTCGGCGATGCGGAGCCCCCCTTGGGCGGGCTCAGCCGACCACGGTCACCCATTGGCCATCGCCGGAGCCGATGCCGACCTCGCACCGCTTGGGACGCTCGACGCCTGCATCGTCGAGCGCATGGAGGAGGTCCGACCGCACGACATCGGCCAGGTCCTCGCCAGTGATGTTCTCCACGGGCAGGACGATCACGTCGCCCGCGGGAAACACGAACCGCGAGTCGCCGATCGTGGCCTCGATCGTCCCGTCGACATGCTCGACGCGGAGGTACTTGGATCTGGACGGCAGCAGGAGATACTCGTCGAGGCGCGCGCAGACCTTGCGCAGGGCTCGCTTGAGCAGGCCATAGTCGACGGCCATGCCGCCTTCTCGGACAACATACGTCGCCACCATGCGAACCCGGTAGTTGTGCCCGTGGAGGCGCTCGCGGGAGCCGTCTTGGAAGATCGTGAAATGCGCGGCGGAGAACTTGATGTCCTCCTTGCTGATCTCGATGTGGACTTCGCGCTCGACCGGGCTCATCCGATGTCTCCCAACATGGGCCTCATCACCACCTCTTCCAGGACAGCCGACTTGCTCAGCCGGTGGGCCAACACCGCGACCTCCGCGACGTCCGACGGCGCCATGAACCGCGTGGCTGGGAGGTCTACCCCCGCCCATGAATCAGTGAGCGTGGCCCCGGGGAGGATGGCGACCACGGCGATCCCCTTTGGCTTGAGCTCCTCCCGGAGGCTGCGCGACATGCCCAAGAGCCCGTGCTTGGCGACGGAGTAGGCGAATCCGCTCGGGTAACCCTTGATCGACGCCACGCTGCCGATGTTGATGATCGTCGCGTGGGACGAGGCCTCGAGGTGCGGCATCGCGGCTTTCGTGAGCATGAAGGCCGACCGCAGGTTGGCATCCATGGCCGAAACAAAGCGCTCCGTATCGCTCTCCGCCAGGGTGCACGGGTCGAAGAAACCGGCGTTGTTGACCAAGACGTCGATACCGCCGAACCGCTCCGCCGCCCAATCCACGAAGCCACGGCAGTCCCGTTCGACACTCACGTCCGCGCGGAACGCAGACAGGCCCGGCGCGGTCGACACGGCGTCCTGCAACGCCCGGTCGCCACGCGCGCAGATCCCGACGTTGCGGGATATCGCGAGGAACGCCTTCGCGATCGCGAGGCCTATCCCTTTCGAACCACCACTGACAAGGACGTTCATCGAATCATCTCCATTTCCTACAGTGGCCTCGGCCAATGGTCACCGACGACCAATGGCACGTTGTGGCGGATGGCTGACCTGAGCAACGACTGCGTCATCATGGCGATGTCCTGGGCCACGAAAAGCTGCTTCTCCGGGCTCTTCAGGAAGCTCTCGCCCTCGATCATCCACGTCGTCCAGATCGACGTGATCTCTTTCCCGTCGATGGGGACCGGCTGGTACACGACCTCTCCCCAGCCGACATGGCGCGCCCCAAGGAACGTCGGTCCGAACGCTTCCCGCATTTCGGTCGAAGCCGGCGAGCCGGCCCAGTAGATGACGATGACGCGATTGACGTTCAGGCCTACCCAGCAGCGGAGGACGGGGGTCGCGGCACCATCGGCGCCATCGATGGACAGTTCGAACTGCGCACCGAAGATGTCGCGCACGCCTCGCACGTCGGAAACCCTCGTCTTCAACTGCCGCTCGCCGGTGATCTGCCCAAGATAACGGGGCAGGTCGAGAAGCCAGCGCTTCGTCTTGTCGCGAAGGGTCGCGACTCTCACGTCCGCCTCGGCGAAGAAAAGAACGAGTGCGAACAGCAGTCCGGTTGAGGCCATCTGGAGGATGGACATGCACACGAGGAACCAGTCGCGGAAGCCGGTGTTGCCGACGTTCGCCAGGACCAGCCAGGCCGACCCGACGAAGAGCACCAGCAGAATCCCGACCAGCAGCGCTCGCACCCACGGCGGCAGGCTGATGAGGTTCTTCGAGTCAACCATCGCATCGCTCCCTGTGGACGAGAACACCGACCGCGGCGGCCGGCGACGAGGGGATCCGCTTGCGCGCTCTCACCGACACGGCATGCACGGGAAGCTGCTGGAGCACCCGTTCGGCGATGGCGCCGGCACAGGCCTCCAGCAGGCGGTATTTCCCGTCGACGGCCACCTGACGGGCGATGTCGATCACGAGCGTGTAGTCGACGGCATCCTCGATCGCATCGCTGGCCGCCGGCTTGCGGTTGTCGAAGCCCATTTCGATGTCGAAGACGATCGGCTGCTGGATGCGCCGCTCCCAGTCGTAGACGCCGATCGTGCACTCGATCTCGAGCGCTTCGATGAAGACCTTGTCCATCGGAGTTCCTTGCAAAGGGCGCTCAGCCTGCCACTGGCGATGGCAAGGCGGCGACAGCATCGAGGGTGGCCATGTCCCAGCGCGGCTGCACGCGGAAGTCGAGGTCGCGCTGCCCGGCGGCCAGCCGGGTCGCGCCGGCGAAGGCGATCATCGCGCCGTTGTCGGTGCAGAACTCGAGGCGCGGGAAACTCACCGCCAACTTGCGCTTCGCCGCCAAGGCCGCGAGGCGCGCCCGCAGCTGGCGGTTCGCGCCCACACCGCCAGCCACCACCAGCGCCTTCATGCCGGTCTCGCGCAGCGCGCGCTCGCACTTGATCGCCAGGGTCTCGGTCACCGCATCCTCGAAGCCCAGCGCGAGATCGGCCTTGGTCGCCCCGCTGCGGTCGGAGGCCTGCCAGGCCAGCAGCACCTGCGTCTTCAGGCCGCTGAAGCTGAAATCGAGGCCGGGGCGGTCGGTCATCGGCCGCGCGAACTTGAAGCGGCTTTCGCGACGCCCTTCGGCGTCGGCCGCCGCCCGCCCCTGCAGGGCCAGCGCTGCGAGCTGCGGGCCGCCGGGATAGGGCAGGCCGAGCATCTTGGCGGTCTTGTCGAAGGCCTCGCCGGCCGCGTCATCGAGCGTCTCGCCGAGCAGCGTGTAGCGGCCGATGCCCTCCACCGCGACGAGCTGCGTGTGGCCACCCGAGACCAGCAGGCACACGAAAGGCGGGGGCGCCGCGCCCGGTTCTAGCAGCGGCGAGAGGAGATGGCCTTCCATGTGGTGCACGCCCACGCTGGGCACGTCGAGGGCCCAGGCCAGCGCCCGCCCGGTGGCGGCGCCGACGAGCAACGCCCCGATCAGGCCAGGCCCCGCCGTGTAGGCGATGCCGCCGAGTTCGGACACGCCCACGCCCGCTTCCGCGAGCGTCTGGCGCACCAGCGGCAGCAGCTTGCGGACGTGGTCGCGGCTGGCCAGCTCCGGCACCACGCCGCCGTACTCGGCATGCAGGGCCACCTGGCTGTAGAGCGCATGCGCCCGCAGACCGCGGGCCGTGTCGTACACGGCCACGCCGGTTTCGTCGCAGGAGGATTCGAGGCCGAGGACGATCATGGGCAGCGCAGGGCATGGGCGGCCGGCTTGGCGTGCCGGAGGGCAGCGGTGGCCGGTCCTGAACAGGGGGCCGGGCCGACTTGCACCGCCCCGGAAAGCCCGCGTATCATACGCGGCTCACCCGGAGCACCGGGTATTTTGTCCACCCGAGAACCCCTATGCCCAACGT
>JAIXTZ010000107.1 GCA_027483745.1 Lysobacteraceae bacterium | reverse complement strand
CGAGGCCATCCGCGCCGCCGGCATCGATCCGGGCGCGAGCGCCGAGGCCGTGCCGGTCGAGGCATACATCACGCTGTAGAACCAACTCATCGATGCCGGCATCCAGCCCCCGGAAGCCGACACGCTTTAAGTAAAATCCCGGCATGCCCAACCCCCGTTATGCCATCGCGGTAGCCGTCGCCACCCGCTTCCTCGACGAACAGAGCGCGCCCGACGAAGGCCGCTACGTGTTCGCGTACACCATCCGCATCGCCAACACCGGCGACGTGCCAGCGCGCCTGCTGTCGCGTCGCTGGCTGATCACCGACGCCAACGGCAAGGTGCAGGAGGTGGTGGGCGAAGGTGTCGTCGGGCAACAGCCTTGGCTCAAGCCCGGCGGCGAATTCGAATACACCTCGGGCGCCGTCCTCGAAACCTTCTGCGGCCAGATGCGCGGCAGCTACCAGATGCTCGCCGACGACGGCACCGAGTTCGATGCCGAGATCGCGCCCTTTGCGCTCAGCATCCCGCGGACGCTGCACTGATGGCGACCTACGCCATCGGCGACCTGCAGGGCTGCCACGACATCCTGCTGCGCCTGCTCGACGCCATCCGCTTCGACCCGGCCAAGGACCGACTGTGGTTCTGCGGCGACCTCGTCAATCGCGGCGGGCAGTCATTGGAAACGCTGAAGCTGCTGCACAGCTTGCGCGAACACATCGTGGTGACGCTGGGCAACCATGACCTGTCGCTGCTGGCGATCGCCGGGCGCCGCCCCGACGAGCAGCGCCGGGTGAATCCCGACTTGCAGCGCGTGCTGTTCGACGACGATGCGCCGACGCTGATCGAGTGGCTGCGCGCGCAGAAGCTGATGCACGTCGACCGCGAGCTCGGCTTCGCGATGGTGCACGCCGGCCTCGGCCCGAAGTGGACGATCAAGATCGCCGAGGCGCGCGCGAGAGAGGTCGAGGAGCGCCTGCAGGGCGAAGGCGGCGCACGCCTGCTGAAGAACATGTATGGCGACAAGCCGAACTGGTCTCCGAAGCTCGAAGGCGTCGATCGCTGGCGCGCGATCATCAACATCTTCACTCGTATGCGTTACTGCACGACGGCCGGACGCATCGCCTTCGAGGAAAAGGGGCGGCCAGGCACGCAGAAGGCCGGGCTCTACCCATGGTTCTCGGTACCCGGCACGGTCGAGCGCGAGATGCCGGTGGTGTTCGGCCACTGGAGCACGCTGGGGCTGATGCAGGGCCTTGGCGTGCACGGCCTCGACACCGGCGCGGTGTGGGGCGGCAAGCTCACGGCGCTCGAGCTCGGCCCGGAGCCGCGCGTACACCAGGTGCCGGGGCGCATCGTCGTCGGTGCGGCGAAGGCCGAGGACTGAGGCGCTTCAGCGCCGGACGTAATCCGCGAAACGGAACGCGAACGCATGGCGCGCATCGATGGCGTGCGATTCGCTGTCGGTCATCGTCCAAGCGGCGGGATCGAAGCGCGGGAACCACGCGTCGGCGGCGTCCACCCGCGTGTCGACCCACGTGAGGTGCAGGCGCGAGGCCAAGGGCAGCGCCTGCGCATAGACCTCGCCTCCGCCGATGACCATCAACGTTCGAGGAGCCGCCGGCGTCGCATCGGCCGCAGACGCGTCGCCGCTTTCCGCCATAGCGGCCAGAGCCGCCGCGATCGACGCCACCGCCTCCATGCCCTCGAAGGGCACGCGCCCTTGGCGGGTCAGCACGAGGTTGCGACGTCCCGGCAGCGCGCGGCCCAGCGACTCCGCGGTCTTGCGGCCCATCAAGATGGGGTGGCCGACCGTCAGCGCCTTGAAGCGCTTCAGGTCGTCGGGCAGCGACCACGGCAGGGCGTTGCCCCGGCCGATGGCGAAGTCGCGGTCGAGGGCCGCGACCAGCGCGATATCGACGCCGCTCACACCGCCACCGGCGCCTTGATGGCGGGGTGCGGGTCGTAGCCAACCAGCTCGATGTCCTCGAACTGGAACGCGAGCACGTCGCGCACCGCGGGGTTCAGGCGCACCGTGGGCAGCGCGCGGTGCTCGCGCGAGAGCTGCTCGTTCACCTGGTCGACGTGGTTCGAATAGATGTGGCAGTCACCACCGGTCCAGACGAAATCGCCGAGGCCGAGATCGCAGGCATGCGCGATCATCTGCGTCAGCAGCGCGTAACTCGCGATGTTGAACGGCACGCCGAGGAAGAGGTCGGCCGAACGCTGGTAGAGCTGGCAGCTCAGCTTGCCGTCGGCCACGTAGAACTGGAACAGCGCGTGGCAGGGCATCAGCGCCATCTGCGGCAGGTCGGCCACGTTCCACGCGCTGACGATCAGGCGGCGCGAGTCGGGGTTCTTGCGGATCTGCGCGATGACGTCGCTGATCTGGTCGATCACCGTGCCGTCGGGCGCGGCCCAGCTGCGCCATTGCTTGCCGTAGACCGGGCCGAGCTCGCCGTCCGCATCGGCCCACTCGTCCCAGATGCCGACCTTGTGTTCCTTCAGGTAAGCGATGTTGGTCTCGCCCTTGAGGAACCACAGCAGTTCGTGCACCACCGACTTCCAGTGCACCTTCTTCGTGGTGACGAGTGGGAAGCCGGCGGCGAGGTCGAAGCGCATCTGCGCGCCGAACACGCTGCGCGTGCCGGTGCCGGTGCGGTCGGTCTTGATGGCGCCGTTCGCCATCACATGGGCCAGAAGATCGTGGTAGGCCTGCATCACGCGCCCTCCTTCGCGAGCGTCGGCGCCGCACGCGAACGCCACAGGAACACGAGGCCGATCGCCACCAGCGGCAGGCTCAGCACCATGCCCATGGTCAGCCAGCCGAAGGCCAGATAGCCGTACTGCGCATCCGGCTGGCGGAAGAACTCGGCGACGATGCGGAACACGCCGTACAGCAGGGCGAACATCCCGGACACCGCGAAGCGCGGGCGCGGTTTCGCACTGAACCACCACAGCACCGCAAACATCACCAGCCCCTCGAGCAGCGCCTGCAGCAACTGCGAGGGATAGCGGGCGAACGGATCGAGCACGCCCTGCGCATGCAGCACGCGGAGCTGCTCCACCGGCAGGTTCGCGTACTCGGCCGGCAAAGCGCGCGGGAAGACGACGCCCAGCGGCGAGTCGGTGACACGCCCCCACAGTTCGCCGCCGATCCAGTTGCCGATGCGTCCGAAGCCGAGGCCCAGCGGCACCAGCGGCGCGACGAAGTCCATCACGTCGAACCAGTGCATCCGGTGCTTTCGGCACCACCAAAGGCCGGCGGCCATCACCCCGAGCAGCCCCCCGTGGAAGCTCATGCCGCCACCGCGCACGTTGAACAGCACCAGCGGGTCGGCGAGGAAAGCCGGCAGGTCGTAGAACAGCACGTAGCCAACGCGCCCGCCGAGCAGCACCCCCATCATCCCGTAGAACAGCAGGTCGCCGTAGGCGTTCTCGTCGATGCCCGGCAAGCGCCCGGCTCGCAGGCGACGCTGGCCCAACCACCAGGCGGCGGCGAAGGCCAGCACGTACATCAGGCCGTACCAGTGGATGCCGTGCGGCCAGAACGGCAGCTCCAAGGCAATCGGATCAATGTCGTGCAGGGTACTCATGGGTGCTCCATCACTCGCCCAGCCAGCGCTGCGCGAAAGGTTCCAGGTCGAGCGCTCGGTCGAACAGGTAGCCCTGGGCCACCTTCGCGCCCAAGGAGACCAGCAAGGCCCGCTGCGTCTCGGTCTCCACGCCCTCGGCCACGACGTCGAGGCCAAGGTGCGTGGCGAGGCCCAAGAGGCCCGCCACCACGGCACGGGCCTTCGCATCCTCGGCGCAGCGCAGGCAGAAGCTGCGGTCGATCTTCAGGCCGTGCAGCGGAAGGTCGATCAGGTGCGAGAGCGAGGCGAAGCCGGTGCCGAAGTCGTCCAGCGACACCGGGATGCCCATCTCGGCGAGGTAGCGCAAGGTCGACGCCGCATCTTCGCCGCTGGAGAACAGCGTGTTCTCGGTGATCTCGCAGACCAGCAGTCCCTCGACGCCGTAGGCCCTCGCGGTATCGCGCAGCTCCTCGACGAAACTCGGCGACTGCAGCTGCACCGGCGAGAAATTCACGTGTAGCTGGAATCCAGGCCGCCGTTCGAGCAGGGCCGTCTCCCGGGCCCACGCGAACAGATCGCGCAGCAGGCCCATGTGCACCTGGGCGATCAGGCCGCTGTCCTCCAGCAAGGGCACGAAGTCGGAGGGCGGCACATCGCGGCCCTCGCGCGGCCAGCGCATCAGCGCCTCGGCGCCCACCGCGCGGCCGGTCACCAGGTCGACGATCGGCTGCAGGCGGAAGGTGAACTCTCGGGCATCGGCGGCGCGGCGCACGTCCCGCTCCAACTCCAGCGAGCTCTGCAGCTCGTTGCGCACGTCGGGCCAAACGACCTCGACGCGACCGCGGCCCTTCCGGGCCGCGCTGAACGCCGCGGTGAGGGCGTCGCGCAATAGCCGATCGGCGTCGGGCTCGGCGCGCGCGCCCGGGACGATGCCCACCGCCGTGCTGAATTCGAGCGTGTCGCCATCGGGGGCGGCCATCGGCAGCGCGAGCGCACGCTGCAGGCGGCCGGCGAGGCGGGTGGCCAAACCTTGCGCACGATCCCCCGATACCCATAGCGCGAACGTGTCGTCGGCGATACGGCCGCAGCGCGCCGCGGGCACCAGCTGGCCGATGCGCGCCGCGCCTTCGGCCATCACGCTGTCGGCGAAATTCCCGCCATAGCGGTGCGCCAAGCTGCGCAGGCGTTCGAGATCGAGGGCGAGCACGGCGAGGTCGTGGCCCGCCGGCAGCTCCGAGACCGCGTGCGCGAGGCGGTCGACGAACAGGCTGCGTGCGGCGAGCCCGGTGGCGGCGTCGAACAACAGCTGGCGTTTGCGCTCGTCTTCCGTCGCCGCCATGCGCAGTCGGTCGTGCCGCTGCGAAAGAACGCCGGAGAGCGAGGTGACGAACAGGCGTTCGGCACCGCTCCAGCGCCGTGGCGGCCCGATGTGCTCGAGGCAGAGCACGCCGACGATCTCGCCGAACTCGCAAATCGGGACGTCGAGGATCGCGCCGATGCCGAGCGGCTTCAGGTAGCCCTCGGCAAGCTCGATGGTGCGGGGATCGCGCTGCGCGTCCTCGGCGGCCAGCACCAGCAGGCCTTCGATGGCTTGGAAGTAGGCCGGCGCGGCATCGCAGGCCAGTTCGATCCCAGGCGAAAACACGCCTCGGCCTTGCTCGAACATCGTGCGGCAGCGGATCGCCTGCCGCCCCGGCGTCAACATCCAAAGGCTGGCCCGCGCCACCGCGAGCGTCTCCGCGGTGATCGCCAGCAGGCGACCGGGAACGTCCTCGTCGTCACCCTGGGCGAGACGATGCAGCAGCTTCAGCGCGGCCTGAAAGGCCGGCGGTGGCTGGTCGAGCGTCAGCGCGTCGGGAGCGTTCATCAGGCCGGGAGGATGCGGAACAGCGCGCCTTTCAAGTACTCGGTTTCCGGGATGGCCGGATGGACGGGATGGTCCGGCCCCTGCGCAAGGAACTCCAGCAGTTGCGCCTGACGATCAAGATGCCTCGCCCCGGCCTGCACCGCCTCGACCAGCGCACTGCGCGGGAAGTGGTGGCTGCAGGAGCAGGCGACCAGCAGACCGTCCTTGGACAGCACCTGCATGGCGGCCTCGAAGATGCGCCGGTAGGCCAGCGCCCCTTCCTTGAAGTCCTTCTTGCGCTTCACGAAGGCCGGCGGATCGACGATCACCACGTCCCAGCGGCGGCGCTCGGCGCGTGCAGCCTTGAGGAAATCGAAGGCGTCCATGGCCTGGGCGGTCACGCGATCACCCAACCCATTGCGCTCGGCGTTCGCCTGCACCGCCTGCACCGCGCGACCCGACACATCGACGCAGTCGGCGCTGGCGGCACCGTCGGCGACCGCGCGCAGCCCCCAGCCACCCGCGAAGCTGAAGAGGTCGAGCACGCTCGCCCCTTTCAGCCAGGGCGCAAGGCGATCGCGGTTGCTGCGCTGGTCGTAGAACCAGCCAGTCTTCTGGCCCTCGATCACGTCGGCGGCGAAGCGCAGCGTGCCCTCGCGCACCTCCACCGGCCCCTCGACGGGCATCCCGACCACGCGCACGTCGTTGCCGAGGCCCTCGATGGCCCGCGCGCTGCTGTCGTTCTTCCAGACAATGCTGCGCGGCTTCAGCACCTTGTCCAGCGCATCGGTGATCTCGTCCTGCAGGCGGTCCATGCCGGCCGTGGTGGCCTGGGCCACCAGCACGTCGCCGAAGCGGTCGACGGTGAGGCCCGGCAGGCCGTCGCTCTCGCCGAACACCAGCCGGTAGAACGGGTCGGCGTAGCGGCGCTCGCGCAGGGCCAGCGCCACGTTGAGCCGGTGCACGAACAGCGAGCGGTCGAGCGCGTGGCCGCCGCGGTCGACGAGCCGGGCCGCGATCAGCGTGTTCGGATGCGCATAGCCGCTGCCGAGCGTCTTGCCCGCACCGTCGATCAGCATGACGGGCTGGCCCGGCTGCAAGGCCGTGAGCGGGGTGCGGGCGACGTCGACTTCATTGCTGAAGACCCACAGGTGCCCGGCGCGCAGGCGGCGCTCTTCGCCCTTCTTCAGCACCAGCGGTGCGACATCGCTCATCGACAACTCCTCAGCCAGCCAGGCGCTTGTGTTCGGCCTTTTTCGCCTGGCGATGGCGGGCGACCATGTTCAGGGCTTCGACGAGGCCCGAGAAGGCCATGGCGAAGTACAGGAAACCGCGCGGGATGTGGTACCCGAAACCGTCCGCGACGAGGGCGGCGCCAACGAGGATCAGGAAGGTCAGCGCCAGCATCTTCACCGTCGGGTGGCGCTCGATGAAATCGCCGATCGGGTTCGAGGCCAGGATCATCACGCCGACGGCGATGATGATCGCCGCCACCATGATGCCGGTCTGCTCGGCCGGCACCATGCCCACGGCCGTGATCACCGAGTCGAGCGAGAACACGATATCGATGACGGCGATCTGCGCGATCACCCAGCCGAACACCGCCGAGGGCTTGGTGTCGATCTGCTCGGCGTCGCTGTCGCCTTCGACGGAATCGTGGATCTCCATCGTGCCCTTGACCAGCAGGAACAGGCCGCCGCCGATCAGCACGAGGTCGCGGATCGAGAACGCATGGCCGAACAAAGTGAAGAGCGACTGCTTCATGCCGGCGATCCACGCCAGCGTGAGCAGGAGAAGGATGCGGGTGATGCAGGCCAGCGCCAGGCCGAACTTGCGCGCCTTCGGGCGTTGGTGCGGCGGCAGCTTGCTCACCGCGATCGAGATGAAGACGAGGTTGTCGACCCCCAGGACGATCTCGAGGGTCGCGAGGGTCAGCAGCGCGATCCACAGTTCGGGGCTGGTCAGGAATTCGATCATCGGGTCCGGTTCAGAAGAAGGGCAGGCGACGCGGCATCACAGCCAGCGCGGCAGCAGGATCACGCCCCAACACAGCAGCACGTTGAGGTCGCACAGGAAAACCGCGGCGGAGCCCATGTCCTTGGCCCGTTTCGCGAGTTCGTGCCACTCGCTGCCGAAGCGGTCGACGACCGCCTCCAGCGCCGAGTTCAGCACCTCGACGATCAACACCAGCATCAGGCACCCGATCAGGATCGCCCGCTCCACGCCGTCGGCCCCCAGCCAGAGGCCCAGCGGGGCGAGCACCAGGAACAGATAGACCTCGAGGCGGAACGCGCTTTCGAGCGTCCAAGTGGCACGCAAGCCCTGCAGCGACCACGTCATGGCCCGCCACACCTGGAAGGGCGTGCGCGGGGCGTGGCTGTCGATGCTGTCGGCCATGTCGCGCGCGGTCCGGATTCAAGGCGAAATGAAGGCGCGGCAGTGTGCCACAGGGAGGGGGGGCTGGCCGCCCCGCGACCGGCAGGACCTCCGGCACTGACGGGGGATTAACCCCGCTTTGGCATGATGCGGCGGCCTTCAGCGTGAAAAGGACGACCCATGTTCGACCCGGAACGCCTGCTCAAGCAGGTGATGAATGAAGCCCTCAGCGGCAGCCTCGGCGGCAAGCAGCGCCGGCACAAGTCGAGTTATGGCAGCAGCGGCCTCGGCGGGCTGGGCGGCCTGCTCGGCGGTTCGTCGGGCGGCTCGTCCAGCGGATCGGGCGGCCTCGGCAGCCTGCTCGGCGGCGTGCTGGGCGGCGGCAGCGGGCGTCGCAGCGGCGGCGGACTGTCGACCGCCACCAAGGCCAAGATCGGCATGGGCGCGCTGGGCCTCGCGATCGCCGCCTACGAGCACTACAAGTCGAGCAACCGACCCGCCGCCACCGGCAGCGCGACGCCACCGCCCCAACCGATGCACGGCGGCACGCCGCCCCCGCCGCCGCCCGCTGGCGCGGCTTCGCCCCCACCCGCTCCCGGCGCCGCCGCGCCAACGGACGCCGAACGCGCCGTCGAAGCCATGCACCTGCTGCGGGCCATGATCTGCGCCGCGAATGCCGATGGCCTGATCGACGCCGACGAGCGCTCCCGCGTCCTCGGCAGCGCCCGCGATGCCGGGCTCGACGCCGAAGACCTCGAGGCATTGGAAGGCGAACTCGCGGCGCCGCTGACCGTCGCCCAGCTGGTCGCTCGCACGCGCCCGGCGCAGCGCGAGCAGGTCTACGTGGCCTCCGTGATCGCCATCGGCCGCGACACCGATCTCGAAGTGCGCTACCTCGACGACCTCGCGCAGCGTCTCGGCCTCGACGCCGCGGCGCGCGAACAGCTCCACGCCGAACTCGGCCTCTGATTCCCCCCCGCAAGGAGACGCGCCATGCACCAGTGGTACCTCAGCTACAACGGCCAGCAGATGGGCCCGCTCGACACCGCCGCCGCCGTCGCGCAGGCCGCGAAGAACCCGAGCGGCCACTGCTGGCGCAACGGCTTCGCCGAGTGGGTGCCGATCGCCGCCTGCGCCGAACTGCGCAGCGAGTCGGTGGCCGGCAACGTCACTTCGCCGCCGCCTCCGGCCTTCGCCGGCGGCCAGCGCGCCGACGTCATCGACTACAAGATCTACGGCGAGGACATGCAGTTCGTCGAGATCGAGCTCGATCCGGGCGAGTCGGCGGTCGCCGAGGCCGGCGCCATGATGTACAAGGACGCCGTCGTGCAGATGGAAACCGTTTTCGGCGACGGCAAGCAGGCCAGCGGCGGCTTCATGGACAAGCTGATGGGCGCCGGCAAGCGCCTCGTCACCGGCGAGTCGCTGTTCACCACGGTGTTCTCGCACGCTGGCGGCAGCGGCAAGGCCAAGGTCGCCTTCGCCGCGCCCTACCCCGGCACCATCGTGCCGATGACCTTGTCGAACTACGGCGGCCGCATCATCTGCCAGAAAGACAGCTTCCTCGCCGCGGCGCGCGGCGTGTCGATCGGCCTGCACTTCCAGCGCAAGGTCATGACGGCGCTGTTCGGCGGCGAAGGCTTCATCATGCAGAAGCTCGAGGGCGACGGCCTTGTCTTCGTGCACGCCGGCGGCACCATCATGGAGCGTCAGTTGGCTCCGGGCGAGCGCCTCGATGTCGATACCGGCTGCGTCGTGGCCTACACCGACGGCGTCAACTTCGACATCAAGTCGGTGGGCTCGGTGAAGTCGATGCTCTTCGGCGGCGAAGGCGTGTTCATGGCCACGCTGACCGGCCCGGGCAAGGTGTGGATCCAGTCGCTGCCGTTCTCGCGCCTCGCCGGCCGCATGATGCAGGCGGCGATGAAGCCGGGGCGCGACGAGGGCTCGGTGCTGGGCGGGCTCGGCCAAGTGCTCGGCGGCGACAACAGATTCTGATCGCGCAAGTCACCGCAGGAACGCCGGCCTCGTGCCGGCGTTTCCTTTTCAGGCTCAGCTCGCGATGTAAGCCTGAAGCTGGCCGATTTCCTGCTGCTGTTCGGCGATCACGGTCTTCAGCAGGTCACCGATGGAAATGACGCCCATCAGCGTGCCGTCCTCGACCACCGGCAGGTGGCGGAAGCGGTTGTCACTCATCAGTTGCATGCAATCGCGGGCCCGATGCTCCGGCGTCACCGTCTTCACCGGGCTGGTCATGATCGTGCGCACCGGCGTGGTCGCCGAGGCCCGTCCCTGCAGGACGATTTTCCGCGCGTAATCGCGCTCCGTCATGATGCCCACGAGCTCGCCGTGCTCCATCACCAGCACCGCACCGACGCTGGTCTCCGCCATGCGGCGGAGCGCGTCGAGCACGGGATCGTCCGGGCCGACCGTCACCAGCGGGGTGTCCTTGCCGTCGAGGATCTGTCGAACGCTGCGCATCGTCCTGCCTCCCGTCGTGGATGGGCCGATCATACCCCCGCGAGGCGCGCGCTCAAGCCGCGTCGGCGCGGGGCTCAGGAGACCGGGAGACGCGACTCGTCGACGATGTACAGCGGCCGCTGTTTGGCTTCCAGGTACAGCCGGCCGAGGTATTCACCGATGATGCCGAGCGCCATGAGCTGCAGGCCGCCCAACAGGGCGATGACGACCATCAGGCTGGGCCAGCCGGCCACCGGGTCGCCCCAGAGGAGGGTCCGGACGACGATCCATACGCCGAAGGCGAAGGCGGCCAGAGAACTGGCCAGCCCGATATAGGTCGCGGCCCGCAGCGGCACCGTCGAGAAGCCGGTGATCCCCTCGATCGCGAGGTTCCACAGCCGCCAGTAGTTGAACTTGCTGGCCCCGGCGACGCGCGGCGCGCGTTCGTAATCGAAGGCCTCGGCACGGAAGCCCACCCAGGCGAACAGGCCCTTCATGAAGCGCTGCCGCTCGCGCAGGCCGCGCAGGGCCTCGACGGCGCGCGGGCCGATCAGGCGGAAATCGCCGGTGTCACGAGGAATCGGGGTGTCGGACAGGGCGTTGATGACGCGATAGAACGCGGCCGCGGTGGCCCGCTTGATCAGCGGCTCGCCGTGGCGTTCGGAGCGCCGTCCGAACACCACTTCGGCCCCGGCCCGCCACCGCGCGACCATGGCCGGCACGAGTTCGGGCGGATCCTGGCCGTCCGCGTCCAGCACCACCACGGCCGCGCCGGGCGGCACGTGGTCGAGGCCCGCGGTGAGGGCCAGCTCCTTGCCGAAATTCCGCGACAGCCGCAGGGCGCCGACGCGCTCGGGGCAAGCGGCGACGAAGTCCGACAGCAGGGCCCACGTCCCGTCGCGGCTGCCGTCATCGACGTACATCACGCGCACGCCCGGCCCCAGCGCTTCGGCCACCGCGAGCAGGCGCGGGTGCATGGCCGGCAGCGCCGCCTCTTCGTTGTGGGCGGCGACCAGCAGGACGAGATCGACGGTCGGCATCATCGCTCCAGCTTAGCGGGGTCGACGCCGGGCACGCCGCAGCAGGCCATGAGATACCGCGGCCCGTCGAGGTTGCGCGCCTGCCGGGCGATCCACGCCGCACGGCGCTGCACGTAAGGGCCCGGCGCCCGCACGCTGTAGCGCTTCGGGCTGGGCAGCACGGCGGCGAGCCGGGCGCTCTCGGCCGCCGAGAGGCGCTTCGCCGGCTTGCCGAAATAGCGCTGCGCAGCGGCTTCCGCGCCATACACGCCATCGCCGAACTCGGCGATGTTGGCGTAGACCTCAAGGATGCGCTGCTTCGGCCAGAACAGCTCGATGAGCAGCGTGTACCAGGCTTCCAGCCCCTTGCGCAGCCAGCTGCGACCGTCCCAGAGGAACAGGTTCTTCGCCACCTGCTGGCTGATGGTGCTGGCGCCGCGCACCGGCCGCCCACGCGCGTTGTTTTCCAGCGCTTTGTCGATGGCGGCCAGATCGAAGCCGGCGTGCGACGGGAACTGCTGGTCCTCCGCCGCCACGAGCGCGATCGGAAGCTCGGGCGAGAGCGCATCCCAGTCCACCCACTCGTAGCGCAAGGTGAAACCGGCCTCGTCGCTCCCGAAGGCCTGCCACTGGCGGTCGAGCATGAAGGCGCTGGTCGGCGGGTCGATGATCCGCAGGGCCAGCACCTGCAGGGCCGTCACCGCGACGAACAACAGCGGTGCGCCCCACGCGATCCGGAACAGCCAGGCGCGCCATCCCCGTCGTCCGCCGCGCCGTGCGTTCCGCCTCATCGCCGCCCCCGCGCTACCATTCGCATCCCCGAATCCGACCGAGCGCGAAGCGTGGCGTCCCGACGCCGCGCTGTCCATGCACCGATGGCGAATCCCGACACCCTCACCCGTTTCCTGATCGAAGACACCGGCGTCCGCGGCGTGCTCGTCAGCCTCGATGCCACCTGGCAGGAGATCCGCGCGCGCGCCGAGTACCCCGAAGCCGTCGGACACCTGCTGGGCGAGGCCGCCGCCGCCGCAGCGCTGTTCTGCGGACACGTCAAGGTGGACGGCCGTCTGAGCTTGCAGCTGCGTGGCACCGGCGCCCTGCGCACCCTGTTCGCGGAGTGCACCTCGCAGGGCACGCTGCGCGGCCTCGCCCGCCACGAGGGCGACCTGCCGGCCGTGCTCGGCCCCCGCGATTTCGGCGAGGGCTCGATGCTGGCCATCACCATCGAAACCCTGCCGCCCGGCCAGCGCGAGGTGCAGCGCTACCAGGGCCTCGTCGGGCTGCGGGAGGACACCCTGTCCGAGGCGCTGACCGCCTACTTCCGCCAATCCGAGCAGTTGCCCACGGCCCTGCTGCTGGCCGCCGACGGGTCGCGCGCGGCGGGCCTGTTGCTGCAGTTGCTCCCCGACGCCGATCGCGAGGGCGACGGCTGGGCCCGCGTCGAGGCCCTGTTCGGCACCCTCGGCACGGCCGAGTTGCTGGCTGGACCCGACACCGACCTGCTCTGGCGCCTGTTCCACGAGGACGGCGTGCGGCTTCTGTCGGATCAGCCCCTGCGCTTCGCCTGCTCCTGCTCGCAGGCCCGGGTGGAGGACATGCTGCGCGGCCTCGGCGAAACCGAGGCCTTGGCCGCCGCCGAGAGCGGTGAGGCGCAGATCCACTGCGAGTTCTGCGGCAAGGAATACCGGTTGGCGAAGGAAGCGATCAGCGCCCTGTTCACCCCCCAGGCCCAGGCCAACGTCAGCGGACCGAAGGGCCTGCAGTAGGCAGGCCACGCGGGGCGCTGGGGCACCGCGAACCTCGAACCGAGGGCGGCGGCACTGTTGTTAAAAGTGCGTAAAGTGATACCCTGCGCGGCCGGGAACTCCTTGCCCGGTCGATAGTCCGACCTTCGCATGCGCACCACGCTCGCCATCGCTCTCGCCGCCGCCCTTGCGCTGTCCAGCGCAGGCGTTGCGGCGCAGGCGGTCGATGCGGTGCCGACGCCACCCGCCGCAACCTCGATGGACCCGTCCTCGATGCCGGTGCCGGTCTGGAACCGCGACAGCGGCGAACTGCAGGCCGTGCTCTGGATCGACACGTCGACCTTGCCGGGCCATGACAGCGCCGCCGCCTCACTGGGCACCCGCTGGTCGCACCGCGACGGCAGCCTGACGGCCGGCCTTTCGGCGAGCGCCGAGCCGCGCTATGGCCTGCTGTGCGGCGATGCCGGCGATGGTGGCGGTGACGCCGGCACCCTCGACGATCATTGCCTCGTCACCCAGTTGGCGCGACCCGCGGCCCCGGCGAACGGCCAGCTCACCGCCCAACTGGGCACCCGCATCGGGCGCAGCGACTGGACGGGCTTCAGCTCGATCCGCCGCAGCAGCGCGGACAGCCTGCTTCCGGGCACCTCGCTCTCCCTCGCCACGCCGGAACTCGCGCCGCTCGCCGGCCTGCCGGGTGTGGGCGTCGAACAGAACGACCTCGGCATCGTCGGTGATCTCAAGATCGGCGAGCAAGGCTGGATCCGCCTCGGCGGCAGCGTCGCCCGCGCGCGCCTTCTGCCCGCCAACAGCATGCTGCTCGGCGGCGTCGCGCCGCGCTGGAACAGCCGCACACTGAGCGTGGGCGGCGGCTACGGCGCGATCGGTGGCGAAGTGGTCGGCCGCGTCGTCCGCGTTCCGGGCGAGCGCGAAAGCTACGGCACCCTCGGCCTCGGCCTGACCTGGCGCACCCCGTGGTCCGGCCGCCTGACTGTCGGCGCGCAGAACCTGATGAGCACCGGCGAGAACCCGGTCGCACCGCGCGCCAAGGCCGACGAGCGCGAAGAGGGCCGCGTGCCCTACGTCCGCTACCAGCAGGACCTCTGATCCGCCGGTAAGGCGCGCCGCACCGCGGCGATGACGGCCGGCACGGGCGTCGAAGCGGCACCCTCCGAAACCCTTTGCCTCCTGCCCTGCCCCGGGGCGGTCGCACATCGCCTTGTCCGCCGCCCCGCCTTCGAGACCTTCGAGATTTCTGGCGGGCAAAGAAAAACCCGCCGTCTTTCGACGGCGGGTTTCCATGACGCGTGACGCGGATCGATCAGAAGCGCTGCGAGTACTTCATGTACCAGAAGCGACCGATGTCGAAGCCGCCGTAGTACGAGACGTTCGCGCTCGGCTGGCTGTACATCACCGGACCGTAGTGGTTGGTCACGTTGTTGGCGCCGACGGCGACCGTCGCGTTCCACGGGGCGTTCCAGCGGACCTGGACGTCGTGGAAGGTGTTCGCACCGTGGACGATGCGGCGACGCAGGGCGCTGGCCGGACCGTTCGCCGGGTTGCCACCGATGAAGGTGCCGGTCGGGGCGAACTGGATCTGGTTGCACTCCGTGATGTACGTGCAGCCTTCAGCGATCGACGAGTAGTAACGGCTCGTCCAGTTGACGCCCCAGTCACCCTTCTCCCAGCCCACGTTGAGGTTGGAGCGGATGCGGAAGGTCGTCGAACCGGAACCGGCCACGCCGACACTCGAGATCGCGTAACGCGGATCGTTGGTCGAGACGAACAGGTCCTTCGAGGTGTAGGTCGTGTTGTTCGCGATCGAGAACGCACCGATCTCGCCCAGCTCGAAGCGGTAGGTCCAGTCGAAGTCGAAGCCTTCGATCTCGCGGTAACCGGCGTTGCGGCCACCGAACGCCAGCGTGTTCACGTAGCCCAGCGTGCGGTCACGCGTGAACTGCGCGCAGCGGCTGGTGATGCCCTGCACGTAGCAGTCGTTCAGGATGTCGTTCGGCGAGTCGGCAACGATCGTGTCCTCGATGCGGACGTTCCACCAGTCCAGCGAGAGGTTCAGGCCCTCGGCGAAGCCCGGGCTCCACACCACGCCCAGCGTCTTGGAGCGCGAGGTCTCCGGCTGCAGGAGCGGGTTCGAGCCGGAGTTGAACGCCACCGGCGTCTGCGCGTTCGGCTGGCCAGCGGGGGTGAAACCCTGCTGCAGCTGACGGTAGGTGTTCGCCAGGGCACCGAGGTCACGGGCGCAGTTGGCGCGCGTCGTGGCGTTCGTGGCCGAGCTGCCGAAGTTCGTGTCGCAGGGGTCGGTGAAGAACGAGAACGTCTGCGACGTACCGCCGTACAGGTCGGCGATCGTCGGGGCGCGGAAGCCGTCGGCGATGGTGCCGCGGATCAGCACGCCTTCGATCGGCTGCCACTTCAGGCCGAGCTTGTCGTTGGTGGTGTCGCCGAAGGTGTTGTAGTCCGAGTAGCGGCTGGCCAGCTGGAGGCTGAGCTCCTTGGCGAAGGCCACGTCGGCCAGCACCGGCACCTGCAGCTCGGCGTAGAACTCGTCGACCTTGTAGTCGCCACCGGTCGGGCCGGCCGACAGGTTGGTCGAGTTACCGGTCTGCGCCAGGGCGTCCGGCACGAAGGCGCCGTCTTCCTTGCGGTTCTCGTAGCCCACGGCGTACATCAGGTCACCGGCCGGCAGGGCGAAGAGGTTGCCCGAGGCGTTGAGCGTGATGACCTCGGTGCTCGTCTCGCCGAGCGCGTGCTCGGTCTGGAACAGGAAGTTACGCAGCGCGGTGTTGCCCGCGAGGCCACCCGGGGCCACGGTGCCGGCAGCGATGAAGGGATTCCACGGCACGCAGGTCGTGAACGGGATCGGCGCGGCGGCGGTGCCGCACTGGACCTGACCCTGAGCGTTCAGGAACGACGGACCGACGGCCTGCAGCGTGCGCGACACGTTGAGGTTGCCGATCGTCGACTGCACCGACTTGTTCTTGTTGTAGACGTAAGCGGCATCCCAGTCGACGTAGCGGTCGCCGAACTCCAGGCTGCCCTCGAAGCCGCCGGTGAAGCGGTAGGTGGTCAGCTCCGAGCGCGAGTCACGCGGGATGTCGAACGTGCGGTGCGTCCAGGTGTTGATCTGCTGGCCGAACGGATTGAAGTAGCTCTGGGCCGACATCGGCGTGGCGAACGACGCCGCCTGCATCGGGTAGCCGGCCACGCGACGCGACGCATCGCGGTACGCGTACGTGAAGTCGGTCTTGAAGCGGACGTAGTCGTTGATGTCGAACGTGCCGGCGGCGAACAGGCCGCGCGACTGCAGCGGGGTGCGCAGATCGGTCTGCTGGAGCGTGTTGGTCTTGTCGGCCGTCGAGCCGTCGGTGCACACGCCGGTGGCGAAGTTGCAGCCGCCGGTGTTCGTGTTGATGAGCACGTAGTCGGCGCGGTTCTGCGGGTTGCCGCCCGCGCGCAGGCGGTAGGTGCCGTTGGCGAGGCCGGTGATCGGGTTGGCCGCGTTCACCGTGAAGCCGCCGAACTGGCTGACGGTCGTCCAACCGTCGGTCGGGTGGTAGGTCGAGCGCGGGAAGGCCGAGAAGAAGCGGTCGGTCGCGCGGACCTTCTCTTCCTTCGCCCACTCGGCGGCGAGCGTCAGCGAACCGCGGTCGCCCACGAAGCCGAGGCGCATGTCGGCGCGGGTGGTCTCGCCGTCGCCTTCGCTGTACTGGCCGTAGTACGAGCTGGCCTGCATGCCCTCGTAGTCGGACACGGTGATGATGTTGACCACGCCGCCGATGGCGTCGGAGCCGTACAGCGACGAGGCGCCGTCCTTCAGGATCTCGATGCGCTCGACCGCAGCGGCCGGGATCGTGGCGAGGTCGGCCAGGCCGCTCGTCGTGATGCCCATGCGGCGGCCGTTGACCAGCACGAGGGTGCGGGCCGCGCCGAGGTTGCGCATGCTGACGAACACACCGCCAGCCGCTTCACCGGCCGACAGCGGCTGGGCGCGGGTGATGGTCGGGGTACCGAAGGCGGACACCTGCTGGATGATGTCGGCGACCGACTGGAAGCCCTGCTTCTCGATGTCAGCACGAGTGATCGCGAGGACCGGAGCCGGGGTGGCGAGGTCGACCTGGCGGATGCGCGAGCCGGTCACTTCGACGCGGTCGAGGGTCTGGGTCTCGTCCGTGGCCTGCGCGAAGGCGGGGGCCGCGAGCACCGAAGCGGCGCCAGCCAGCAGCGCGAATCGGATCGCGCCGGTGAGCTGCGTGATATTCGACATGTAGATTTTCTCCAAGGATCAGGAGGACTCGGGAGTCCAGTGGTGCGCGCGTCACCGGTGGGCTGGTCGGCGCGCTGTCCCGAGGATAACGCAATATTAAGGGCGGGCAAATGCTGCCCTGCAGCGCGAGCGGATCGCTGGGCCTGCCCCCCGCCTGAGGGCCCGGTGCTACGGTCGTTCGGCCGGCGCCGTTGGCCCCGGATCGTCAGTGACGACGACTTTAAGGTTTCCACTGAAACTAGTTGCGCGAACAACGCCATCGCCCTCGCCATTGCGGAGGACGCCATCGGGTGCCGTCGTAAACGTGCCTGGGAACTCGGCCTCGCCGCGCGCCTGCAGGACACGGACGGCCAGCGCTTCGCCCGCCGGAACTCGCAGCTCCAGCGCGCCGGAAAGCGAGTCCAAGCGCGCCTCGAGGCCAGCGGTCGGCCCCGTGTGGAACGTGATCGGCCCAGAAACGCTGGCCAAGCGGACGGAGCCACCCGCCGCCAGCCGGGCATCGAGCGATCCGCTGACGCTCTCCGCGTCCAGTCGAGTGGCCGACGCCGCAACGATCCGCTGCTCGCCTGCGATGGAACGCGCGACAACGTTCTCGGACCGCCCCTGCACCTCGATGCCCCCTGCGCGGGTTTCCACATGGACCTGACGCATCGCAGCATCGACACTGACGGCTCCGGCACCGCCATCGACCCGGAGTCGCCCTCCCTCCAGGCCGGTGAGGCGAAGGGATGCATCGCCAAGGCCGAGAACAAGGTCGGCATCGGGCGGCACCGACAGGGCCACCTCCACTGGCCGCGGCTTGATGCGCTCTCCATCGTCCACGATCAACACGAGGCGATCCGCGACTTCGCGCCACCTCAGCCGCTGCCCGGGCAGGAGACCGGCGTCGACCGCCACCGTGCCAGCCTCACCCGGGCGAACCACCACGGCGCCCGCTTCGATCCGAAAGTGCAGGACCTGAGCGGGCGACATGGGGCGCGTGTCCGCAACGGTGGCCGCGCCCGCGAACGCGGGGACGGCCAAGGCCAAGGCGAACGCCGAGCGGAGGCTCAGGCCGAGGGCGATTCGAGGGGCGGCGCGGCACATGCGGACATCGCAGCACAGGCGGCGCGCGCTGCCAAGCGCACGGTCTCGGCATGGATGTCGACGATGTCGTCCACATCCGGCGCGTAGCCACCGGCCATCGCAACCGACACCGGCAAGCCGTGGCGACAGCAAGTCTCGAACACGGCACGGTCGCGCTGCGCGAGGCCCGCCTTGGTGAGGGCGAGTTGCCCGAGGCGATCACCAACGAAGGGATCGGCCCCGGCGAGGTAGATCACCGCATCCGGGCGAGCCGCATCGATCGCGCGCGGCAGGTGCGCGGCCAGCACGTCGAGGTAGCGCGCGTCGTCGGTGCCCGGCGGCAGCGGCACGTCGAGGTCGGAGGCCGGCTTGATCGCCGGGTAGTTCTTCGCGTCGTGCATCGAGAAGGCGAACAAGGTGTCGTCGCCCGCCACCAGCTCGGCCGTGCCGTTGCCGTGGTGCACGTCGAGGTCGACGATCAGCAGCCGCCGCCCCAACCCTTCCGCTTGGACATGCCGCGCCGCGACCACGGCGTCGTTGAAGATGCAGTAGCCGCCGCCGCGATCAAACGCCGCGTGGTGGGTACCGCCGGCGAGGTTCACGGCGATGCCGTCGCCGCGCAGCGCGGCCTCCAACGCCGCGATCGTGCCGCCCACGGTGCGGCGCGCGCGCTTGGCCATGGCTTCCGACCAGGGGAAGCCGATGCGCCGCTGCTCCTGCGGGCTCAGCGTGCCGCGGCGGACGCGCTCGATGTACTCGGGGCAGTGGACGCGGCGGAGCGCCTCGTCGCTGGCGGAGACCGGCTCGTGCAAGGTCACGCCCCAGCGATCGGCGTTGTCGCGCACGCGCTGGTAGAGCCGGCGGTACTTCGCCATCGGGAAGGCATGGCCTTCCGGCAACGGCAGTTCGAACGTCGGGCAGAAAAAGGCCTTCATGGCATCGAGCTTAAGCCGATGCGATGAAGGCCTTGAGGAGGGCGGGCGATGCCGGGTTAAGGCATCGCCACAGCCGCGGGATCAGGCCGCGGCTTTCTTGGCTTCCGCCTCCAACGCGGCCGCCACGCGCTGGCGCTCGGCTTCAAGCGCCGCCGGCAGGCGCGGTCCGAACTCGGCGAGGTATTCGCCGATCGAGGCCATCTCGGCCTTCCAGCCCTCGCGGTCGTAGCCGAACAGCACCTCGCGGGCCTCGTCGCTGAGCTTGAGGCCGTCGAGGTTCATGTCCTCGCGCTTCGGGAACAGGCCCACCGGCGTCTCGACCGCGGCCGCCTTGCCCGCGCAGCGCTTGAGCATCCACTCGAGCACGCGCAGGTTGTCGCCGAAGCCCGGCCACAGGAACTTGCCGTCGCTGCCCTTGCGGAACCAGTTGACGTGGAAGACCTTCGGGAGCTTGTCGGCCTTCGCACCGAAGCTCAGCCAGTGGCTGAAGTAATCGGCGAAGTTGTAGCCGCAGAAGGGCTTCATCGCCATCGAGTCGCGGCGCACGACGCCGACCGCGCCGGTCGCGGCAGCGGTGGTCTCCGAGGCCATGCCCGCACCGACCAGCACGCCATGCGTCCAGTCGCGGGCTTCGAACACCAGCGGCACCAGCGAGGCGCGACGGCCACCGAAGACGATGGCCGAGATCGGCACGCCCTGCGGGTCCTCGGCCTTCGGCGAGTAGGACGGGCACTGCTTGGCCGACACAGTGAAGCGCGCGTTCGGGTGCGCGGCTGGGCCTTTGACCGCGTCGAAGGGCTCGCCCTTCCAGTCGGTGACCGGCACGCGGTCGTCGAGGCCTTCCCACCAGGGCTGGTTGTCGGCGGTCACGCCGACATTGGTGAAGATGGCATTGCGGTCCAGCATGGCCAGCGCGTTCGGGTTGCTCTTGGCACCCGTGCCCGGGGCCACGCCGAAATAGCCGGCTTCCGGATTGATGGCGTAGAGGCGGCCATCGGCACCGGGACGCATCCAGCAGATGTCGTCGCCGACCGTCCAGACCTTCCAGCCCTTCTCGCGGTAGCCCTGCGGCGGGATCAGCATGGCGAGGTTGGTCTTGCCGCAGGCGCTCGGGAAAGCGGCAGCAACGTAATGCGTTTCACCCTGCGGATTCTCGATGCCGACGATGAGCATGTGCTCGGCCATCCAGCCTTCCGTGCGGGCCTGGTAGCTGGCGATGCGCAGCGCATGGCACTTCTTGCCGAGCAGCGCGTTGCCGCCGTAGCCCGAGCCGTAGCTCTTGATCGCCAGCTCTTCCGGGAAATGCATGATGAAGCGGCGATCCGGGTCGAGTTCGCCGGTGGAGTGCAGGCCGCGCACGAACGAGCCCTCGCGCTCGATGCGCGCGAGCGCGGCCGAACCCATGCGCGTCATAATCCGCATGTTCGCCACGACGTAGGGCGAGTCGGTGATCTCGACGCCACAGCGCGACAGCGGCGAGTCGATCGGGCCCATGCAGTAGGGAATGACGTACAGCGTCCGGCCCTTCATGCAGCCGGCGAACAGCGCGTCCATCTTCGCGTGGCCGTCGGCGGGCGACAT
>JAIXTZ010000184.1 GCA_027483745.1 Lysobacteraceae bacterium | reverse complement strand
CTGCGCCTGCGCGTCGCACAGCCGCCAGAACGCCTGGGGATGGCCATCGACGCGCTGCCAGCGCGCCTCGATGGCAAAGAGGGAAAGGGCCATGGGGGGCAGGATGTGGCGGGGGGAGCCCGACTCTAGCGCGCGCGGACCGGAGTAGGCTCGGCGGGCTGTTCCAGCCTGGGAGTTCGCCGATGCGTGCCACCGTCCTGTTGTCCGCTGCCCTGACGCTCGCCGGTGCGCTCGCGCCCGGCGGATCCGCCGCTGCCGATGCCGTGCCGAAGTACACGGCCGCGCAGTTCTTCGACACCACCTCGTTCCGCGTCGCCGATGCCGGCGGTCTGGCCTTCTCGCCCGACGGCGGCTCGGTGCTGATCAGCTCCGACGCCACGGGCGTCTTCAACGCCTACGCGCTGCCGGTGGCCGGCGGCGCACCGGTGCCGCTCACCGCGTCGACCACCGACGCCGTGTTCGCCGCCAGCTACCTGCCGGATGGCCGCGCTCTGGTTCAGGGCGATAAGGGCGGCAATGAGCTCACGCACGTTTACCTGCGCGAGGCCGACGGCACGCTGCGCGACCTCACGCCCGGCGACACGCTCAAGGCCGGCTTCGCGGGCCTGAGCCCGGACGGCAAGACGCTGTGGGTCACCTCGAACGCCCGCGACCCGCAGGCCTTCGACGTGCTCGCCTACGACACCACGACCTTCGAGCATCGCGTGCTGTTCCAGAACCCGGGCGGCTTCCTGCCCGCCGAGGTCTCGAACGACGGCCGCTGGGTGGCGCTGGAGAAGCCCAACACCTCGGCCGATTCCGATGTGTTCCTCGTTGATCTGAAGGGCGATGGAAAGCCCACGCTGATCACGCCGGGCGAAGGCGCGGTGTCGACGAGTGTCTATGGCTTCACGCCGGACTCGAAGACGCTGGTGTTCGCCACCAATGCGCACGGCGAGTTCAACCAGGCCTGGACGCACGACCTCGCCAGCGGAGAGCAGACGCCGCTGATCGAAGCCGACTGGGACGTGATGTTCGTGGCGTGGTCGCCCAGCGGCCGCTACCGCGTCTCGGCGATCAATGCCGATGCCAGCACCGCGCTCACCATCCTCGACACCCGCGACGGCCAGCCGCTGCGCTTCGAGGGCCTGCCCGACGGCGACATCGGCGCGGTGCGCTTCTCGCCGGACGAGGCGCGCGTGGCCTTCACCGTGGCCTCCGACACCTCGCCGTCCGATGTCTTCGTGGCCGACCTCGCCGACCGCAAGGTGCGCCGGCTCACCACGGCCTTGAACCCGGCCATCAACGAATTGCACCTCGTCGAAGCGACGATCGTCCGCTACACGGCCGAGGGCGGCGTGCAGATCCCGTCGGTGCTGTACCGCCCGAAGGGCGCCTCCGCGGCGAACCCGGTGCCGGCGGTGGTGCTGGTGCATGGTGGCCCCGGCGGCCAGACGCGGCGCGGCTACAGCGCGATGGTGCAGCACCTCGTCAACCACGGCTATGCGGTGCTGGGCGCCAACAACCGCGGCTCCTCCGGCTACGGCAAGACCTTCTTCCACATGGACGACCGCCAGCACGGCGAAGGCGACCTGCGCGACATCGTCGCCGGCGGCGACTGGCTGCGCGCGCAGGACTGGGTGGCCGACGACCAAGTGGCGGTGATGGGCGGCTCCTACGGCGGCTACATCACCGCCGCGGCGCTCACCTTCCATCCGGAAGCCTTCGAGGCCGGCATCAACATCTTCGGCGTGACCAACTGGGTGCGCACGCTGGAATCCATCCCGGCGTGGTGGGGCGCGCAGCGGCAGGCGCTCTACGACGAGATGGGCGATCCGGCCACCGACGCGGAGCGCCACCGCCGCATTTCGCCGCTCTTCCACGCGAAGAACATCGTGCGCCCGATGCTGGTGGTGCAGGGCGCCAACGACCCGCGCGTGTTGCAGGTGGAGTCGGACGAGCTGGTGGCCGCGGCGCGGGCCAACAACGTGCCGGTGGAGTACGTGCTGTTTCCCGACGAGGGCCACGGGTTCCTGCGCCGCGAGAACCGCATCACCGCGCAGGAGGCCTACCTCACGTTCCTCGACACCCACGTCCGCAAGGCGGATTGAACCCGACGCCGGCGGCGTGGCCGCCGGTCAGGGGCTGGAACGGAAACGGGCGCCTCGCGGCGCCCGTTTTTCATTCCGATGGCCCGAGGATGGGGCCCGCCGAACGATTACTGCCCGCGCTGTTCCACTTTGCGGAAGGCGTTGCCTTCCACGTAGTTCGGCCACTCGCGATTGCTGCCGAGCGTGCGGCCCACGCCGTAGAGCAGCTGCAGGTCCTGCATCGTGCCGCGCAGGTCCCAGCTCGCGTCGTAGTTGTCGCCGACCTTGTGGTAGCGCACCGCCGTGTAGTCCGCCATCCACGCGAGGCCGAATTCGCGGCCCTTCTCGCGGTGGTCGACGCCGCCCTTGGCGTACAGCGCCGGCACGCCGGCCTTGGCGAAGTTGAAGTGGTCGGAGCGGAAGAAATAGCCGTTCTGCGGCTCGCTCTCCTCCATCAGCACGCGGTCCTGCGCTTCGGCGAGGCCGCGGGCCACGTCGTCGAGCGACGAGTTGCCGAGGCCGATGACCACCAGCTCCTTCGACGGGCCGATCACGCTCATGGCGTCGAGGTTGATGACGGCGACGGTCTTCTCCAGCGGGATGGCCGGGTGCGCGGCGTAGTACTTCGAGCCCAGCAGGCCGGATTCCTCCAGCGTCACGAACAGGAAGACCATGCTGCGTTCCGGCGCCGGGTTCTGCACCGTGAACGCCTCGGCGATCTCCAGCACGCCGGCCACGCCGGTGGCGTTGTCGATGGCGCCATTGAAGATGCGATCACCCACGCCGGAGAAGTTGCGGCCGAGGTGGTCCCAGTGCGCGGTGTAGACGATGGCCTCGTCCGGATGCGTCGTGCCCGGCAGCATCGCGATGACGTTCTGCGAGGTCGCGGTGCGCGAGCTGCTCTTCAGCGACAGCGAGAACGTCGCCTTCAGCGGCACCGGCTTGAAGCCGGGCTGGTTGGCGGCCGTGCGGATGGCTTCGAAGTCGAGGCCGGCATCGGCGAACAGCGTGGTCGCGGTGGCGGCGTTGATCCAGCCCTGCGCCGGCAGGCGCGGTTCCGGATCCTCGCTCGGTGGCAGGTCGAACTGCGGGCCGCCCCAGCTGTTCTGCACCACTTCCCACGGGTAGGCCGCGCCGGCGTCGTCATGGATGATCAGCGCCGCGGCGGCGCCCTGGCGGGCGGCTTCCTCGAACTTGTAGGTCCAGCGCCCGTAGTAGGTCATGCGCTTGCCGCCGAACAGCTCGGTGCTGCCGACGTGGAAGCCCGGGTCGTTGATCAGCATCACGACCGTCTTGCCCTTGACGTCGAGCCCTTCGTAGTCGTTCCAGCCGATCTCCGGCGCGTTGACGCCGTAGCCGACGAACACCAGCTCGCTGGCGTCGATGGTCACCTCCGGCTGGCCGGTGCGCGTGCCGACCACGACCTCGGGGCCGATGGCCGGCGCCAGCGTCTGCTTCGCCGTGGTGAGGGTGAAGGTGCTGGTCTTGTCGTCGGCCTTGGTTTCGGTCATCGGGACGTCCTGCGTCCACGAGCCGTTGTTGCCGGGCTTCAGGCCGAGGCGCTGCAGCTGGGCGATCAGGTACTCGACGGTCTTCGTTTCGCCGATGCCGCCCGGCGAGCGGCCGGCGAACTCGTCACTGGCAAGGGTGCGCACGTGCGCGCTG
>JAIXTZ010000106.1 GCA_027483745.1 Lysobacteraceae bacterium | reverse complement strand
GCGCACACCTTCCCCTACATCGAGGTGAAGAACGCCAGCGCCACCGTCGAGCACGAGGCCACCACCTCGAAGATCAGCGACGACCAGCTGTTCTACTGCCGCGCCCGCGGCATCGGCGAAGAAGACGCGGTGAGCCTGATCGTCGACGGCTTCTGCAAGCAGGTCTTCAAGGAGCTGCCGATGGAGTTCGCGGTGGAAGCCAAGAAGCTGCTGGAAGTCAGCCTCGAAGGCGCCGTTGGATGAACGCCGCGTTCCCGGTCCAGACGGCCCTCCCCGCCCTGCTCGCCGGCCTGTCGCCGCAACTGTGGGCCATCCCACGGATCATCCGCGCACAAGCGGCCGAGGCGGCACTGCCGCCCAACGCCATCGTCGTGGTGCGCGAAGCCGAAGGCACGACGGTGATCGAATCGATCGCCGACCACGCGCCCGCCGACGGCGAACCGCAGTGGGCGCAGATCACGCTCGGCGTCGAGTCCAGCCTCGAGGCCGTGGGCCTCACCGCGGCCGTGGCGAAAGCGCTCGGTGACGCCGGCATTCCCTGCAACGTCGTGGCCGCGATGCACCACGACCACCTGTTCGTCCCCTGGGCCCAGCGCGATGCCGCGATGACTGCCCTCCAGACCCTTTCCGCCGCCCATCGCTGAGCGCCGCCATGCTGAAGATCGACAACCTCCACGTCCGCGCCGGAAGCCGCGAAATCCTCAAGGGCCTCACGCTCGAAGTGGCGCCCGGGCAGGTGCACGCCATCATGGGCCCCAACGGCGCCGGCAAGAGCACGCTCGGCCACATCCTCGCTGGCCGCGACGGCTACGAGGTCACCGAGGGCTCGGTCACCTACCAGGGCAAGGACCTGCTGGCGCTGGAGCCGGAGGAGCGCGCCGCGGAAGGCGTGTTCCTCGCCTTCCAGTACCCGGTCGAGATCCCGGGCGTGAATAACACCTACTTCCTGCGCGCCGCGCTCAACGCGCAGCGCAAGCATCGCGGCGAGCCCGAGATCGACTCGATGGGCTTCCTGAAGCTGGTGCGCCAGAAGCTCTCGGTGCTGCACATCAAGGACGAGCTGCTGAACCGCGCCGTCAACGTCGGCTTCTCCGGCGGCGAGAAGAAGCGCAACGAGATCTTCCAGCTCGCCGTGCTGGAGCCGACGCTGGCCATTCTCGACGAGACCGATTCGGGCCTCGACATCGACGCGCTCAAGCTCGTGGCCGAAGGCGTGAACCTGATGCGCTCGCCGGAGCGCAGCTTCCTCGTGGTCACGCACTACCAGCGCCTGCTCGACTACATCAAGCCGGATGTCGTGCACGTGCTGGCCGACGGCCGCATCGTCGAGAGCGGCGGCCCGGAACTCGCGCTCGAGCTGGAGCAGCACGGCTACGCCTGGGTGAAGGACCGCATCGCGCCGGGAGCCTCGGCATGAGCACGGCCGCGACCAGCCCGCTGGTCGAGGCGCTGGACGCGCAGGCCGGCGCGATGGACGACGCCGTCCCGGCGCTCGCGACCGCCCGTACGGCGGCCCGCGAGGCCGCCCGTGCGCACGGCGTCCCGACCACGCGCCAGGAGCGCTGGAAGTACACCGCCCTGCGCGCGCTCGCCGCACGTCGCTTCGAAGCACCGGCCGCCCGCGTCGACGTCGACCTGAAGGTCGTCGCCGACATTCCGGCGCCGCGCCTCGTCATCGCCAACGGCCGTTACGCGCCGGCACTCTCTGACCTGCATGGCTTGGCCGAAGGCCTGCGCGTGCGCCTGATGTCCGAAGTGCTGCGCGACGCGCCCACCGAGGCCGCGGGCTGGCTCGCCACCGACACCGCGGCCACCGACGCCGCGTTCCAGCAATGGAACGGCGCCCTCGCGGACGAGGGCTTCGTGCTCGAGGTCGAGCCCGGCGTTCGCGTGGCCACGCCGTTGCAGCTCGTTGTCATCGGCGTGGAGGACGGTGCGGATCGCGCCTTCCACCTCCGCCACCGCATCGCCCTGGGCGCAGGGGCCTCGTTGGTTGTCGCCAAGCACCACCTGGGCGCTGGCGCGCATCGCCACCTGTTGAACACCGTACTGCAGGTCGAGCTGGGCGAGGGCGCCACGCTCACGCAGGCCCGCGTGCAGCACGAAGCCGACGGCGCCACCCTGGTCCAGCGCACACAGGCCACGCTCGGCGCGAACGCGCACTACCGTCGGCTCGACCTCGAACTCGGCGGCGCACTGTCGCGCCACGAGCTCGACGTCCTTCTCGCCGGCGAGGGCGCGCAGCTCGATGCGAACGGCGTGCTTCTGGCCGATGGCCGACGCCACCTCGACACCCGCCTCGGCATCGAGCACCGCGCCCGCGACACCCGCTGCGGACTCACCTGGCGTGGCCTCGGCGCGCAGCGCGGCCGGGCCGTGTTTCACGGCGGCATCCTGATCGCCGAGGGTGCCGACGGCAGCAACGCCCAGCTGTCCAACAAAAACCTCCTGCTCGACGACGGCGCCGAGATCGACACCCAGCCGGTGCTCGTCATCCATGCCGACGACGTGCAGGCCGCGCACGGCGCGACCGTGGGCCGGCTCGATGACACCGCCCTGTTCTACCTGCGCGCGCGCGGCGTGCCGCTGGCCGAGGCCACGGCGATGTTGACCGCCGCCTTCCTGCGCGAGCCGCTGGCCGTGCTGGCGAACGAGGCGTTGGAGTCCGCGCTGGCCACCACGCTCGACGCCTGCCTCGCTTCCGCCGCAGCGGCCCGCGAATGAGCACGCCCGCCCCCACGCCGCGCGACGCCCCAGCCGCCCACGACTGGGCCGCGATCCGCGCGCAGTTCCCGGTGCTCGAACGCACGGTCCATGGCAAGCCGCTGGTCTACCTCGACTCGGCCAACACCGGGCAGAAGCCGCAGGCCGTCATCGATGCGGTGAACGAATTCACCGCGCACCACAACGCCAACGTCAGCCGCGCCGTGCATGCGCTGGGCAGCGAAGCGACCGAAGCCTATGAGGGCGCGCGCAGCACGCTGGCCCGTTTCCTCAACGTGCGCCGCGACGAACTGGTGCTGTGCAGCGGCACGACCTTCGCGCTGAACCTCGTGGCCTATTCGTGGGCCCTGCCGCGATTGAAGCCCGGCGACGCCATCGTGCTGACGCGGATGGAGCACCACGCCAACATCGTGCCGTGGCAGCTCATCGCCGAGCGCACCGGCGCGACGATCAAGGTCGCCGAGCTCACTCCCGAAGGCGAACTCGACCTCGACGGCCTGTGGCGCCTGCTCACCCCCGAGGTGAAGCTGCT
>JAIXTZ010000340.1 GCA_027483745.1 Lysobacteraceae bacterium | reverse complement strand
CCCAGCGATTCGGCGAGGCTGATGAACTGCTGCGGCTTGAACGCGTCCTGCCACGTGGCCAGCGGCGCGCCGGCTGGGCGGCCGAGCGCGGCATAGGTCTGCTGCATCACGTCGAAGGCGTTGTCGTAGAAGCCGAACCAGATGTGCAGGCCGTGCTCCTCGATGCGCTCGCCCACGTCGGCGTTGCGCCCGCTCGCGCCCTTGCCGCCGAGGCGCCAGCCCATCTGGTAGACATCGATCTCGAAGCGGTTGGTCCAGTCGGGCTGGTTCGTCAGCCAGAACGCCGCCGTCATCGCACCGACGCCGCCGCCGAGGATGGCGATCTTCTTTTTCTGAACCACCGAGTTGTCGACCAGCTCCTCGCCCGCGCTCACCACGAAATCGAAGTTCACGGCGAAGGGCATCAGCGCCGGCTGCGTGCCGAGCGTCCAGCCGAGCGACTGGTTCAGCGGGAAGCTGTCGAAAGCATGCAGGTTCAGCGTGGCCGAATCGTCGAACAGGTGCACGCTGTGCACCTGCTGCACGGCGGCCGGCGCGGTGACGATGGCCTGGTACACCGCGCGTTCGCCGGCGGAATCGGGGAACTGCTTCAGGAACAGCTGGTCGACGCGCGGCGAGGTGAGCATGCCGAGCAGCTGCGCCCAGGCGCCTTCGCCGAACTGCCAGAAGCCCGGCAGCGAGCGCAGGAAGGTGAGCATCTCGGTGAGCCACTGCACCCAGCCGGCGATCGGCCGCGGCGCGCCCGTGCCGTTGACCTCGAGCAGCGGATGCAGCGCCAGTTCGGTGCCGGGCGCGAAGGGCTGGAAGCCCTTGGCCGCCAGCGTGAACGCCAGCGGATCGCCGACCGTCGCGGGCATCGTGTACGTGCACTCGTACTTCGGATAACCGAACAGCTCGCGCCCGTTGATCAGGGCCATCGCGTCGTTCACCCAGATGTGCATCGGGTAGAAGTAGACGTGCTCGATCTCGGTGCTGCCGGCTGGCACCTGGCCCACCATCACCCAGGTGATGATGTCGGTCTCCTGCCCCCAGCCTTTCGCCGCGTCGGCGGGGAACTGGCTGTTCGCGTGCGCCACGTTGGTGAAGGTGAGCATGACGAAGGGCGTCAGCACCTTGAACTGCATCTTGCCCTGCGTGCACACGTTGAGCGTCTGGTCGACGCTGGCCTGCAGGGCGGCGAGCGTGCCCTGCACCCAGAAGCCGAACATCTGGGCGTTCTTCAGTTCGAGCGGCGAGTGCATCAGCACCGAGCCGGGGGGATAGAGGAAGGGGGGGCGTTGGCTTCCGGGGCTGAGGCTCAAGCGTGGCTCCGTGGTGGTGGGGTTCAGTGCCAGTTGTACTGCACGCCGAGGTGCAGCGAATCGAGGGCGTAGTCGCCGCGCAGGCGTCCGGCGCCGAGGATGTCGCGGTCGATGGGGCTGCGGGCGAAGCGGATCATGCCGAGCGCGACATCGAGGCTGCGGGCGTCGTTGAACGAGTAACGCAGGCCGCCGCCCACGAAGACGCGGTCGCTGTCCGGGACGATGGCGTTGCGGTTCACATCGCTGACGGCGCTCGATTCCCACTCCACGCCGCCCTTCCACTGCCAACGCGCGCTGGTTCGGTGGTTGAGTCCGAGGCCGAACTTCCGGGTGTTCTGCCAACCAAAGGGGATGACGCTGTCGGCCGCGCCGTTGTCGAAGCGTAGGCGGATGTCCTGCAGCCGGCTCCAGCGCGTCCAGATCACGTCGGCGATGAGCTGCGTGCTGTCGCCGAGGTCATAGGCGAGGCCGACGCTGGCGATCTCGGGTAGCACGAGGGTGGATTCGACGCCGCCGTTGGTGGTGGCGGGCGTCTGGGTCAGCGCCGCGAACGGGCCGGGCAGCACCGGGTTGCGGAACGAGGTCTCGCCGTCGACGTCGAGGTCGATCTTCGAGCGCAGGTGCGCGCCGAAGCGCAGCCGTTCCGAGGCCTGCCACGCGAGCGAGGCCGTCCAGCCGAAGCCGTTGCCCTCCGCGTCGATGCGCGCGGTGCCATCCTGGCCTTGGGGCAGGATCCAACCGAGTGAACAGGTCGAGGGACCGATCGCCGCGAAGCAGACGGTGCCGAAGTCCACCGCGCTGATGAGCTTGGTCTGGCCGCGGACGGCCGTGACGCCGAGGCTGGCCGACCAGCGATCGCCGAGTTCGAAGGCCAGCGCCGGGCTCACCGCCAGCGTCTTCAGCTGGGCGGTCTGCACCTGGTAGCGCCCGACCCAGTCCGGGTCGTAGTCGGTGGAGAGGCCGAAGGGCGTGGATAGCGCGACGGTGAACGCGCTGCGGTCGGTCAGGGGCCGCGTGTGGAACACGCTGAGCAGCGGCGCTGCGCCGTCGGCGCTGGAGCGCGCGGGGCCGAGGGCCGGCGTCCCGACCGCGGAGAGGCTCTGGCGGTTGTCGAAATCGGCGGTGAGCGCGATGCCGCCGACCGCGAGGCTGGTCTGCGCGGTGTCGAAGCGCGTGGCGAGAGCGGGATTGAGCAGGGCCACCGACGCATCGTCGGCGCGCGCCACGCCGCCGTGGCCATTGGCGATCGCCGCCGCGCTCTGCGACTGCACGGTGAAGCCGCTGCCGAGCGCGTTGCTGCCCAAGCCGAGCGCGATGGCGCCCACGAGGCTGCGGAGGACGCGGCCGGCGGGCCGCGGTGTCGCCGATGTCGCCATGGGGTTCCCCTGTCTGTGGTGCGTCCGGTCGTTGCCGATCTAGGCCGAGCGATGGTTCGCCCGCAGCGCTTTGCGCGCGGCCTTGTTTTCGTACATGCGCTGGTCGGCCAGCTCGAGCAGCTGGGCGAGGTGACGGCTGGTCAGCAAGGCGCGATCGGAGGTCGCGATGCCGAAACTGAGGCCCGCCTGGGCGAAGCCCATCGCCCGCACCTCCGACTCGACGCGCTGGAGCTCGCGGCTCAGGCGTTGCGCGGAGAGCTGGTCGCCCGCCAGCAGCAGCACCGCGTATTCGTCGCCACCGAGCCGGTAGACCTCGGTGTTGGGCGTCGCGATGTCGCGCAGGCCACGCGCGACGGCGCAAAGCAGGGCGTCGCCCTGCGCATGGCCTTCCTGGTCGTTGATGGTCTTCAGGCCATCGAGGTCGATCATCGCGACGAGGAGGCCGTTCGCCAGCAGCGCCTTGTCGGAATCGAGGATCTCCTCGAAGCGCAGGTTGAACGCGTAGCGGTTCTGCAGGCCGGTGAGCGGGTCGGTGCTGGCCTGGCGGAGCGCGGCCTGCATGCCGACGCGGAAGGTCTCGCGCGACGCCTCCACCGACTTCACCCGATCGGCCAGCGCCACGGCGAGCAGCATGGCCTCGACGGCGTTGCCGATCAGCACCAGCAGGTCGGCGTTGTCGATGAGGTCTTCCATCATCCCGAGGTTCGCCGGCAGGATGATCACGCCGGGGATCAGGATCGCGAGGTAGCCGGCGAGCATGAAGCGCGCCTGCGTCACGCCGTTCAGCAGTGCCCAAATGCTGGACCCCACCGCGAAGGCGATGGCCAGCCCGACGAGCACGGTGGCCCACAGGTGGGCGGTGCTGGGCATCGTCAGTGCCGCCAACAGGCCGATGGCTGAGAGCACCATCAGGCCATCGGCGACGTGCGCGAGCCTGGGGTTGAGCCTCGACAGCTGCAGGAAGCTCCGGCAGAACCCGGCATGGAGTGCAGTGAGCGCGATGAAGAACACCGCGTAGTTGAGGGTGAGGTCCCGCCAGCCGAACCACTGGTAGGGGAGGCCGAAATAGAACGTCCAGCCGGCCACGAGGCACAGCGACTGCGCGCCGTAGTAGACGTAGGCGGAGGCCCGCGTCCACGCGCCGATCAGCAGGTTGTAGACGCCCAGCGCGAGCAGCCCGCCCAAGGCCAGGCCGAACAGCAGCGTCTCGTTGCGGACGCGCAGGGTGAAGGCGTCCTCTCGGTAGATGTCGACGCGCGGCAGCGAGGTGAACAGGGGCGTTTCCATCCGCACCAGCACCTCGTAGTCGGTGTCCGGGCGCAGCTGGACGGCCACGCCTTGGTGCATCACGAAGGGCGAGTCGTGCCCGATGCCCACCACGCCGCCCTGCACGCCTTCGGGGCCGTATACGCGCACCTCGGCGGTGCGGAAGAACGTGTTTCCCGGCATCACGACGTGGCGCCCGCCCCCGTGCGGGCTGCGGAACTGGTGGCGCAGCCAGAACGTTCCGCCTTGGAAATCGACGCTCCGCAGTCGCTGCTGCCCGGTGGACCACCAGTGGACCTGCGACTGCGTGCCCGGCCAGGGGGCGACGGCCGAGGCCTCGTAGACGATCAGTTCGGCCCCGGCGTTGTCCGCGGCCGGGCCGAACAGCCACCACGGGCCAGCCGCGGCCGGAAGGGGCACGGACAGCAACAGCCAGAACAGCAGTGCGCGCGCCGTGGCGATGATCGTGTCCCTTGGGTAGGCCGCCGATCCCTATTGTGCGTAACCCCGGGCGCGCGACAAGGCGCTGCGGGTCAATTCCTGTCGGAACGTCCCTCGGATCAGCGTTTCAGGGCCTTCAGGGCGTCCGCCATGGCGCTGTTGGCCGGGGCGGGGCCGGTGCCGGGGGTGCCGCGGCCGCCAGTGCGAGCGCCGTCAGGCCGGGGGGCACGGCCCTCCCGGCCGCCCCGCTCGTTCGGAGCCGGGCGCTCGTCGCGCTTGCCGCCGCGGGCTTCGCCCGGCACGTCGTCGAGGCGTCGGGTGAGGGCGATGCGCTTCCGCGGCACGTCGACCTCGAGCACCTTCACCTTGACCACGTCGCCGACCTTCACGACCTCGCGCGGGTCCTTCACGAACTTGTCCGACAACGCGGAGATGTGCACGAGACCATCCTGATGCACGCCGATGTCGACGAAGGCGCCGAAGGCCGCGACGTTGGTGACCACGCCCTCCAGCACCATGCCGGGCTTGAGGTCCTTCAGGTCCTCGACGCCGTCCGCGAAGCGCGCCGCCTTGAACTCCGGGCGCGGGTCGCGGCCGGGCTTCTCGAGTTCCTTGACGATGTCCTTGACGGTCGGCAGGCCGAAACGCTCGTCGGTGAACGGTTCGAGCTTGAGGCCACGCAGGCTGGCCGCGTCGCCGATCAGTTGGCCGATCGGGCGTCCGCAGGCCTTCACGATCTTCTCGACCACCGGGTAGGCCTCGGGGTGCACGGCCGAGGCGTCGAGCGGCTCGTCGCCACCGGCGATGCGCAGGAAGCCGGCGCACTGCTCGAAGGTCTT
>JAIXTZ010000292.1 GCA_027483745.1 Lysobacteraceae bacterium | reverse complement strand
CGTGGCGACGGTCCTCGAGCACGCGCTGGCCTTGCCCGGCCCCTGCCGCGTGTTCGGCATCACCGGCCTGCAGGGCACGGGGAAATCGACGCTGTCGGCGCAGGTGGCGGCATTGGCCGAGGCTCGTGGCTTGCGCGCGGTGGTGCTGTCGATCGACGACCTCTACCTCGACCAGCCGGAACGCCAGCGGCTCGGACGCGAGGTGCACCCGCTGCTGGCGACGCGCGGCGCGCCGGGTTCGCACGATCTCGCCCTCGGGCGCGCCACCTTCGACGCGCTGCGCGCGGGCCGCGCGCGGCTGCCGGCGTTCGACAAGATCAGCGACCGGCGATTGCCCGAAGCCGAGTGGGCGCGGATCGACGGCGTGCCGGACCTCGTGCTGTTCGAGGGCTGGTTCCACAAGGTGCCGCCGCAGGCCGAGGCCGATCTGGCCGCGCCCATCAATGCGCTGGAGCGCGACGAAGACGCGGATGGCACGTGGCGGCGCTCGTGCAATGCGGCGCTGGCCGGCTATGCGCCGCTGTGGGCCGAGCTGGGCGCGCTGCTGTTTTTGCAGGGGCCGGGTTTCGAGCAGGTGCCGGAGTGGCGCTGGCAGCAGGAACTGACGCTGGCAGCCGCGAACCCGGGCCGGCGCACGATGACGCAGGCCGAGATCGAGCGCTTCGTGCTGTTCTTCGAGCGGGTGTCACGCCAAGCCTTGGCGACCTTGCCCGGCATCGCGGACTGGACCGTGTTCGTGGATGCCCAGCGGCGCGTCATCGGGCGCGCAAGCGGTGCGGAATCCTGATCCGCAGGGCATCCCGCCGGGGACGAGGCCGACGGGATGCCGCTGCGGGCCGGGAGGTTCGAACCGCGTAGGCGATGGGCTCAGTGCGGTGCGTGGGCCTGCCAGCGGCGGCGTGACGCCGACCGCGGCTCGTGCCGCTGCAGGCCAACGGTGAACAGGCCGGCGCCAACCATGGCGAAGCCGAGCCAGAAGGGCACGCTGAGCACCCAGGCGAACAGGCCGCCGAAGACCGCGCAGAGCGACAGGGCGAACAGCAGGGTGGCGAGGTCGGGGGTGCGGAGGAGGTGCATGGCGGGACTCCGAGGGCGTTCAAAACGATGGCGGATGGAGGAACGACGAAGCGGGGGCGAGGCAGGTGGGCTCAGCCGCGGCGCACGAGGCCGCAATACAGACCCTCGATGGCGAAGTCGGCCTGTTCGGGGACTTCGATCGGGGCGTAGTTCGGATTGCGCGGCATCAGCAGCACGCGGCCCTTGCCGCGCTTCAGGCGTTTCACCGTGACTTCGCCATCGATGCGCGCGACGACGATCTGGTTGTTGTCGGCGTCCGGCGTGCGGCGCACGGCGATCAGGTCGCCGTCGAAGATGCCGTCATCGACCATCGAATCGCCCTTCACCCGCAGCAGGTAGTCGGGCTGCGGGAAGAACAGCGCGCGATCGAGCAGCATCTGGCCCTCGTAATCGGACTGCGGATCGATCGGCCGGCCGGCGGCCACGCGACCGAGCAGGGGCAGGGTGAGCCACTGCGGGGCATTCGCCGCCGTGCCGCCCCCGAGGCCCGCTTTGCCCGTCGAAGCGGCGAGCGGCTCGCCCTCCTCGTCGAGCAGACGGATGCCGCGGGCGCCGGGCACCAGCTCAATCACCCCCTTCGTCGCCAGCGCCTGCAGGTGGTCCTGCGCGCTGCGCGCCTGACGGAAGCCAAAGGCCTGGGCGATCTCGGCGAGCGTCGGGGGGCGGCCTTCCGCCGCGATGTGCTCGCGGAGGAAGTCGAGGATGGCCTGCTGGCGGTCGGTGAGTGTCATGCCACAAATTTGTGTGGTTCTTCGTCGGAATGCAAGAGGCGAGGTGTGAAGGTCGATACCGAGAGGGGCGTCCGCACCCGGCCGGGACGGCGAGCATTGCCGCACGGCCCGTTCTCATGGATTGCGACTGGGGCATTCACGATGCGGCCACCGGATCCGCACGCTGCCTGCATCGTCTGGACGGCACTATCGCCAGAGTCCCGGCGGGTCCATCCCCATGCTGCTTCGAACCTTCGCTCCGCTGCTGGCGGCTCTCATGCTCACGGCCTGCGCTTCCGCGCCGAAGCCGACCGCCGAAGGGATCCGTACCGAGCAGCCGATGGCGCCGGTCAAGGACGAGGCCTACGCGAGGGCCGAACAGTTCGTGGATGCCAACGCCGTGCTCGCGGCCCGCAGCGTCGGCCTGCCTCGTGTGCGCATCGCCGAGGGCGCGGCCGGCGAAGGCATCACGCCAGCCCAGGCCGAGCTGGTGGCCAACCGCGCCGCCCGCGACACCTGCGTGCAGCTGGCGCGTCGCTACCGCATCGACCCGGAGACGCCCGATCTCGATATCGAAATCGTGGTCACGGCCATCGCGCCCACCTCGTCCGGTGCTGCCGGGGCCTCGGCCTTGATCGGCGTCTTCGTTCCCGGTCCGTTCCGGCTTCCCGCGGGCCTTGGCGGCTTCGCGGCAGATGGTGCCGTGCGCTCGGACGACGACGATGTGGTCGTTCTCCGCTGGGCCGAGGGGGCGGGAGCGATCACCGAGGACGCGAAAGTCTCGCGCATCGGCGACGCCTACCAGCTGGCGGGCGATTTCGCCGACGACCTCGCCAAGGCCTTGAACGATCCGTCCGGCGCGCAGGGCGACACCCGCGCGCCGTTGGACGCCGCCGAGCGTGAGGCCGGCGAGGCGCGCTGCACCGCGCGCTTCGGGCGGGCCAGCGTGGCCGGCCGTGGGGCGTCGATCCTGCTCCCGCTGTCGCCGGAGGCGATCGACGCCGGCGCACCGGAGCAGGACGAGTCCGATCCCCTCAAGGCAGGGTGAAACGCACGGGCACCCGGGCGTAGGCCGGCACGGCGATGCCGTTCCGCAACGAAGGCTCGAACACCCAGCGACGCAGCACATGCTCGCGGGCCGCGCGGTCGAGGACGCCATGGCCGCTGCTGCGCGTCACCGTCACCGTCTCCGGGCGTCCGTCGATACCGACGAGGATCAGCAGCTCCACCTCACCCTCGAGCCGGCGCGATAGCGCCGACGCCGGGTAGCGTGGCGGTGTGCTCGTGCGCAGCTGCAGCGTTTCCTCGGCGGGACCCGCCTCGAAGCCCTCGGCCTCGACGCCGGTGTCCGCGGCGACGCTGTCCAACGGGGTGGGCGCGTCGGTCGTGGTCAAGGGCGTGGACGGCGGGGCCGGCACCGTGACGGCCGGCGAGAGCATGGGCGCTTGTCGCGCAGGCGCCACGCTGCGGACCTCACGGGGCGGAGGCGGGAGCGGGACGGGCGGCGGGGGGCGCGGGGGCAGGTAGGCCACGTTCACCGGTGCGGTTTCAGGCACGTCGACCTCGGGTGCGGCGATGGGCATCGCCAGCATCGCGGCGAGACCCAGGTGCAGCGTTACGGCAACGGCGATGGCAAGGCTGCGCGGCAGGCTGAAGCCGACGGGCAGGGCGGAGGTCGGGACGGATGGTGCGGTTCGCATGGCGGGCTCCGGGGTGGGGCCCCGCTTCCAACGCATGACGCCGCACGACGGGGTTGGCGGCTACCATCGAGCCATGGTCGTCTTCCTTCGCCGCGTCGCGGCCCTCGTTCTCACCGTCGTGTTCGCCACGGCGCTGGCCGGCTGCCTGCGCGGTGGGGAGTCGTCCGACGCCTTGGCCGAAGCGCCCGCCGACGACGGGCTCGCGGCCCTGCCGGAGGATTTCGATGGGGAATGGTCCGGCGTGCTCCCCTGTGCCGATTGCGACGGCATCGATGTCGAGCTGGCGTTGCAGCGCGAATCCGGTGCCGCGGGTCGCTACCGTCTGGTCGAAACCTACCTCGGTGCGGTCGACGCAGCGGGCTTCGAGATCGCCGGCGAGTGGCGCGAGGACGATTGCCGCGTCGGCGAGATCGCGGGCAGTTGCCTGGTGCTGCTCGAGTCGGGCCAGCGCTGGTTCCGCCACGCCGACGGCTCGCTGCAGGCCGTGGACGCCGAGGGTCGCGCCCTCGATCCCGACGGCGCGCGCCTGCAACGCCGATGACCGCGCTCCTGACCCACCGCGGCGGCTGCCACTGCGGCGCCGTGCGCTTCGAGGTGGAGGCGCCGGCCGACTTGGTCGTGCAGGACTGCAACTGCTCCATCTGCAGCAAGGCGGGTTTCCTGCACCTGATCGTCCCAGCCGCGCGTTTCCGACTGCTCTCCGGCGAGGACCGCCTGGTCGATTACCGATGGAACAGCGGCGTTGCGCGCCACCGTTTCTGCGGCGTGTGCGGCATCAAGAGCTTCTACGTGCCGCGCAGCAACCCGGACGGCATCGACGTCAACGTGCGCTGCCTCGACGAGGGCACGATCGCGTCGATCATGGTGGAGCCCTTCGACGGCCGCCATTGGGAAGCCAACGCCGATGCGCTGGCACACCTCTCGCGCTGAGGCGCGCAGCGTGCGGTCGGAACCCCTGTCGCCGCGAGCCTGCGGCCGGTAGGCTCCGCCGACGCCACGGTAGGGATCGCTCCAATGCTGCAGATGCAACAACGGCTCTCGCTGCCGTTCCTCGTGCTTCTCGGCCTGCCGTCGACGGCGATGGGCTTCGCGCTCGCCGTGCAGATCTCGGCGCTGAGCTGGCTGCTGCGCACCAAGTACCAGCTCGACATCCACGAGATCGGCATCGTCTGGGCCGCCGGCCCCTTGGCCGGCATCCTCGGCCAGGTGCTGATCGGCATCGTTAGCGACAAGGTGTGGTTCTGGGGCGGCCGGCGCCGGCCCTTCATCCTCGTGGGTGGCCTGCTCACCGCGCTGTCGCTGATGGCCTTGCCGTCCATCGGGCTGATCAACACCGCGCTCGGCCTCGACGCCATCCTCGGCGTGGCCATCGCCGTAGCGTTGGCGCTCGACCTCTCGATCAACGTCAGCTTCAACCCGACCCGCTCGTTGATCGCCGACGTCACCCCGGAAGGCCCGCAGCGCACCGCGGCCTACACCTGGATGCAGACCGTGTCCGGCGCCTTCGGTGTGCTGGCCTACGCCGTCGGCGCGATCTTCGGCAACGTTGCCCTGATCTACTTCGGCACCGTGCTGGTGCTGCTGTTCTCGCTGGTGCCCCCGATGCTGATCGCCGAGCCCCGCGCGTTGGCCGGTGCCGAGGCCGAGGCCGCGGACGCCCGCGCGCCGAAGCTCAGCTTCATCACCGTGTTGCTGCTGATGCGTCCGCTGTGGCCGTTCGGCCTCTACGCGGTGGTGGCGATGGGCCTGAAGCTCGCCGGCCATGCGCAGCACTCGGCGATGATCGAACTAGGCTTCGCCGTGCTGGCCGTCGGTTTCCTCGTGCATGCGCTGATGGAGCCGCAGCCCGCACCGAACACGGCGCGCGAGGACCTGCCGGCCTTCCGCAAGGTGCTGGCTGCGCATGCGCTGTCGTGGATTGGCGTGCAGACGATGTTCGTCTACATGATCGCTTTCGTACAGCAGCGCTTCCCGTCGCTCGACGACGAGGCCACCGGCAGCCTGATGGCCTCGGCATTCCTCGCGCTCAATGCGGTCGGCGCGCTGGTGCCGGCCCTGCTGCTCAACCCGCTGGCGCGCCGCTTCGGCGAAGTGCGCGTGCACGCCGCAAGCCTTGGCTTGATGGCGCTGGGCTTCGGTTTCGTCTACCTGTTCGGGCACACGCCGACGCTGGTCTTCATCGGCATGGCCATCATGGGCCTCGGCTGGGGCGCCATCGTCAGCCTGCCGTTCGCGATCTTCTCGCAGTGCGTCGCGCCAGCGCGCATCGGCCTCTACATGGGCGTGTTCAACCTCAGCGTGGTGCTGCCGCAGCTGGCCGTGAGCCTCGGCGTCGGCATGCTCATCGAACACCTGCCGGACAAGGGCAGCGTGTTCCTGGTCGGCGCAGCCACCGCGGCGCTGTCGGCGATCGCGTGGTTGGCGGTGAAGCGCGTGCCGCTGGCCGGCGCACCGGTCGGCGCGGGCCCCGCCGCGATGCCGTCGTCCGACGGACACTGAGGCGTCCCTGCCATGCGTGGTCCGCGCCGCATCGTCTGCCTCGTCGAGGAGCCCACCGAGGTGCTCTACGCCCTCGGCGAGGAGCATCGCATCGTCGGCATCAGCGGCTTCACCGTGCGCCCGCCGCAGGCCCGCAGGGAGAAGCCGAAGGTCAGTGCCTTCACCAGCGCGAAGGTCGACCAGATCCTCGCACTGAAGCCGGATCTCGCCATCGGCTTCTCCGACATCCAGGCCGACATCGCCGCCGAGCTCGTGCGCCGCGGCGTGGAGGTGTGGATCAGCAACCACCGCTCCGTGGCCGGCATCCTCGACTACGTGCGCCGCCTCGGCGCGATGGTCGGCGCGGCGGCCAAGGCCGAGGCCTACGCCGATGCGCTCGAACGCGGCGTCGAAGCGGTGGCCGCGAAGGCCGCGGCCTTCCCGGTGCGGCCGCGTGTCTACTTCGAGGAGTGGGACGAGCCGCGCATCAGCGGCATCCAGTGGGTGGCGGAGCTGGTGCGGATCGCCGGCGG
>JAIXTZ010000080.1 GCA_027483745.1 Lysobacteraceae bacterium | reverse complement strand
GGGCGGCGCATGAGCGATTCGCGCATCCTCGTCGTCGAGGCCGACGACGCCCGCGCGGAACGCATCGGCGCGTTGCTCGATTTCCTCGATTTCACCCCGAAGCGCATCGGCGCCGTCGACGAGCTTGACCTCGCCCGGGCCAAGCCGCGCGACTGGTTGGCGATTGTCGTCGGCGGCGTCGAGGACCTCGAGGACTTCCGCCGTTTCGGCGGGTGGCTGTCGAAGTCACCGCTGCACCCGCCGCTGCTGGTGCTGCCGGCACTGCACGGGCTCACCGAGCAGCTGGGCGTGCACCCCGAGCAGGTGTGGACGCTGGACTGGCCGCTGCGCCACCCGCAGCTCGAAGGGCACCTGCGCCGCGCCAGCCTGCAGGCCCTGCGCGGCGAAGAGCGCAGCGAGCGCGACGCTGGCCCGGAGGGCACAAGCGAGGGCGTGCGTCGGCTGCGGCGGATGATCGAGCAGGTCGCACCCTTCGACACCACGGTGCTGATCCTCGGCGAGAGCGGCACCGGCAAGGAGGTCGCCGCGCGCGCCATCCATTCGGCCTCCTCGCGCGCCAAGGGCCCGTTCGTCGCGCTGAACTGCGGCGCCGTGCCCGCCGAGCTGCTGGAAAGCGAACTCTTCGGCCACGAGAAGGGCGCCTTCACCGGCGCGCTCGCCGCCCGCAAAGGCCGCTTCGAGATGGCCGAGGGCGGCACCCTGCTGCTCGACGAGATCGGCGACATGCCGCTGCCCATGCAGGTGAAGCTGCTGCGCGTGCTGCAGGAGCGCAGCTTCGAGCGCGTGGGCGGCACGCAGACCCTGAAGTGCAACGTGCGCGTGGTCGCGGCCACCCACCGCAACCTCGAGGACCAGATCGCCCGCGGCGGGTTCCGCGAGGACCTGTACTACCGCCTCAACGTCTTCCCGATTGAGATGCCGGCATTGCGCGAGCGCATCGCCGATCTGCCTGCCTTGGTGCAGGCCATCAGCCTGCGGCTTGCCGAGGATGGCCGTGGCGAGGTGAAGCTCGGTGCCGATGCGATGGCGGCGCTCGCCGCTTATGCGTGGCCCGGCAACGTGCGTGAGTTGCACAACCTGATCGAACGCCTCGCGGTGCTGCACCCGAACGCGACGGTCACCGCCGCCGACCTGCCGCAGCGCTACCGCAACGCCTGGGAATCCGCGGTGGCGCGCGGCGAACTACCGACGAGCCCTTTGCCGGTCGAGACGCCTGCGGTCGACGCGCCGCCGCCGCGGCCCGCGATGAGCGACGCCGAGGAGCTCGCCGCCGAGCGGGCGGCGCTGTTCGGTGCACCGGCGGCCCCGGCGCTGGACGAACTGCCCGACGAAGGCCTCGACCTCAAGGAACACATCGCCGCCATCGAGGAGAAGCTGCTGCGGCAGGCCCTCGATCGCGCGGAGGGCGTGGTCGCGCACGCCGCGACCCTGCTCAACCTGCGCCGCACCACCCTCGTCGAGAAGCTGCGCAAGTACGGCATCGAGCGCGAGGGCGGCGAGGAGGGGTAAGGCGCTTGTCCGCTGCGTCGCGGCCCGTGAGAATGCGGAGCTGCACAAGGACCGGCATGACGGCGATCTACCACATCACCCACGTGGACAACCTGCCCGCGATCCTCGCGGCGGGCGCACTGTGGTCAGACAGCCGTCTGAGGGCGATGTCGGCAGAGCCGAAAAACATTGCTCATGGCCACATCAAGGAGCGCCGTGAGCGTACGGCGGTATCCATCGCGCCTCACGGCGTCGTCGCTGACTACGTGCCGTTCTATTTCTGTCCGCGCTCGCCAATGCTTTACGCCTTCAAGGGCGGTATGGTGTCCAGTGCTGCGGGGACACAGCAGGACATCCTTCACCTGGTGCTCGATGCCGAGTCGTTGATCGGCAACGGACTCGCCTGCGTGCATACCGACGGCAACGCGGCCAGCCAGCCGCTGCGGTTCTACTCGGGTGTCGAGGGCTTCGGCCGTCTGCGCTGGGACGTGATCCAAAGCTGGAGTTGGAGGGACACGCCGGATGACAATGACCGCAAGCGCAGCAAGCAGGCCGAGTTCCTCGTTCACGATACGGTGCCGTGGTCCTTCGTCCAGTTAATCGGAGCCATGACCGAAGCCACCCGCGACCGCGCCCTCGCCGCGATGGCCTCCGCCGCCCACCGGCCGCCGGTGACGCTGCAACTTGACTGGTACTACCGATGATCACCCCCGCCGCCGGCAACCTGCTGACCAATGACGCGGAAGCCCTCGTCAACACCGTCAACCTTGATGGTGTGATGGGCAAGGGCATCGCGCTGCAGTTCGCCAAGGCCTTCCCGGAGATTCTCCCGCCCTACGAAGCGGCCTGCCGCAACGGCGAACTTGCGCCGGGCCGCGTGCAGGTGATCGAGCGAACGGGCTTGTTGAATCCCCGCTACATCATCAACGTGCCAACCAAGCGCCACTGGCGCGGCAAATCGCGGATGGCGGACATCGATGCCGGCTTGGCCGATCTCCTGCGCGTGGTTCGCGAGCGCGGCATCCGCAGCATCGCCGTGCCGCCGCTGGGCTGCGGCCTTGGCGGCCTGGCGTGGGCCGATGTGCGCCCGCGCATTGAGCGCGCCTTTGCGGCGTTGCCCGAGGTCGAGGTGCGGCTCTTTGCCCCCGTCGGCGCACCCGCGCCGGCCGACCAGCCCAACCGCACGTCCGCACCCGCGCTTACCGCCGCTCGCGCCCGCGTCATCCAGGTCTTGGGCGCCTATCTCGACCTCGGTTACGAACTCAGCCTGTTGGAGGTGCAGAAGCTGCTCTATTTCCTGCAGGGCGCCGGTGACGATCTGAAGCTCGCCTACGGCAAGAACCGCTACGGGCCGTATGCCGACAACCTGCGCCATGTGCTCAAGCGCTTCGAAGGGCACTACACGCAGGGCTATGGCGACGGCAACGACGCCCCCGACACCGAGATCACCCTGCTGCCCGAAGCGCGCCAGAAGGCACAGGCCTACCTCGCCTCGCAGGCGGGCGACGGTGAAGACGCGGCGCGGCTGGCGCGCGTGGTCGGCCTGATTGAAGGCTTCGAGTCGCCCTACGGCCTCGAACTGCTGGCCACCGTGCACTGGGTGGCCCACAACGAAGAGGCCACCAGCCTCGATGCGGCCGTGACCGCCGTGCATGCGTGGAACGAGAGCAAGCGCCAGCGCCTTTCGCGTGAGCACATCGCGCTGGCATGGGAGCGGCTGCAGGCGCAGGGCTGGCTGCCCGAGCCGCCGCGGGAAGCGGCCGCTGCCGCACCGTCGCCGGCCAAGCCCGCCGGCAAGTACGACGCGCTCGATCGCGAGGCGCTGGTGCGCCTGCTCGAACGCCGCGATGCCGAGCGCCAGCTCGGCCTAGTATGGGAGCGCGACGAGCTGGAGGCCGACCGCGCCGATCATCGCGACTATGTGGCCCTCGGCCTCGAGCCCTCGTTGAGCCACGGCGATGGCCCGTGGCCGAACCTCATCATCGAAGGCGACAACCTCGACGCCCTGCGCGCGCTGCGCATGAGCCATGCCGGGCGCATCCGCTGCATCTACATCGACCCGCCGTACAACACCGGCAACCGCGACTTCGTCTACAACGACCGCTTCGTCGACAAGACGCACCGCTTCCGGCACTCGCTGTGGCTGGAGTTCATGCACAAGCGGCTGACGCTGGCGCGCGAGCTGCTGGCGCCGGATGGCGTGATCTTTGTCAGCATCGACGATAACGAGGTTTTCCGCCTCGGGATGCTGATGGATCAGGTGTTTGGAGAGTCGAACTTCGTCGCCCAGTTCATCTGGCGAAAAGTCGACAGCCCGAACGACAACAAGGTGTCGATCACACCTGATCACGAGATGCTGCTCTGCTTCGCGCGTTCCCGTGATGCCATCAGCCTCATGCCGAAGGAAGCGCCTGAGATTGTCGAGGCTTATGGGCAGCGGGCCGATGACGGCAGACGGTTCCGCGACCGCCTGTTGAAGAAGAATGGCCGGAACAGCCTGCGACAGGATCGTCCGACGATGTACTTCCCGATCCCCGGCCCGGACGGTGTCGAGGTATTGCCGACCCACGACAACGGCGAGGAATCTCGTTGGGCAATGGGCCGAGATGGAATTCAGAAGCATGTCGACGCTGGCACTCTGATATGGAAGCAGCGCCAGCGCTCCGGCGCGGCGGTGTGGGAGCCCTACACCCGCGAGTTCGCTCCGGCCAATCCGACCCGCCCTTGGCCGACGATCTGGAATGACCTTCCGACGATGCGGCAAGCGAAGGCTTTTCTGCGCGACGTTTTCCACACGACGGATGTTTTCAGCACACCAAAGCCCGTCGAACTCATTGAACGCGTTTTGCGCGTCATGGGTGGCAAGGACGACATCGTTCTGGATTTTTTCGCTGGATCGGGCACCACGGCCCACGCCGTGGCCAAGCTCAACGCCGAAGATGGCGGGAATCGCCGCTTCATCCTCGTGAGCAGCACCGAAGCCACGGAAGACCAGCCCGATAAGAACCTGTGTCGTGACGTCTGCGGCGAGCGCGTTCGCCGCGTGTTGGGCGGCTATACGAACGCCAAGGGCGAGGCGATTCCGGGGCTGGGCGGTGGCTTCGCCTACCTGAAGGCGCGCCGTGTCGCACCGCATCGCCTGAGCACGCGCCTTCATCACGCCGAAATCTGGTCCGCGCTGCAGCTGCTGCACGACCTGCCGCTGTCGCACTGGGACGGCCAAGGCCTGGCGGTGGCGGCCGAGGGGCGGTCGGCCATCGCCTACCTGCCGGACGTTGTTGGTGGCTCGGAAGGCGTCGTCCGCGCATGGCACGAGGCCCATGCAGAGCGCGCGCGGACGCTTTACAGCTGGACGCCGGAGCGCGTGCGCGCGTGGGCGCCGGGGGCGCAGGTCTCGTCCATTCCCGAATCGCTGCGTCTGCGCTTCGGCGTGAGGGCCTGACCGATGCCCTTTCAGGCGCTTGATTTCCAGTCCACGGTCATTGACGGTCTTCTGGCACGGCTTCGCCAGCAGGCGGCGCTGTACCGGCAGTTGTCCAACCATCCCCAGGGTGAGGCGCAGGCACGCAGGCACGATGCGGGTCTGGTGCTGGTCGCGCCCACCGGGGCGGGCAAGACCGGTATGGCCATCGAAACGCTGGCGATGTTCGCCGCGGACGAACGCGTGCTGTGGTTCTGGTTCGCGCCGTTCAATGGCCTGGTCGAGCAGGCTGCGAGCGCGATGCGCGCGCAGGCGCCGCAGCTGACGATCCTTGATCTGGTCAACGACCGCCGCTTGGCAGCGGTGCAGAACGGTGGCGTGTTCGTCACCACGTGGTCGGCGCTGGCCGCCAGCAATGCCGAGGCGCGCAAGGCGCGCGTGCGCAGTGATGCTGGCTTGGCCATCGACGAGCTGCTTGTGCTCGCGCGCCAGCAGGGCCTGCGCGTCGGCGTGGTCGTGGATGAAGCGCATCACGGCTTCCACAAGGCCAAGCAGGCGCAGGCGCTGTTCCGCGACGTGCTGAAACCCGATTACGCCTTGATGATGACGGCCACGCCGCGCGACGGGGATGTGGCGGGCTTCGAGCGCGACACCGGCTATCGGCTGGGCCGGCCGGAGGATTGGGCGTCGGTGGCGCGCGTGGATGCGGTGGCGAAGGGCTTGCTGAAGCCCGGCGTTCGCGTGGTGCGCTTCCTCGCCCGCGACGGGGACGAGAAGCAGTTGATCGACTTCGAGCGTCTAGCCCTGCGCGAGTGCACGCAAACGCATCGAGCGATCAAGGCGCAGTTGGCCGAGCGCGGCATCGGCCTGACGCCGCTGATGCTGGTGCAGGTGCCGGATGGCAAGGTGGCGCAGGAGGCGGCGCGGACGTTTCTGGTCGACTCGCTCGGGTTTGCGGCATCGGCCGTACGCCTGCACACCAGCGACGAGCCTGACCCCGATCTTCTCGCCCTCGCCCAAGACCCGTCGGTTGAGGTGCTGATCTTCAAGATGGCGGTCGCGATCGGCTTCGATGCGCCGCGCGCGTTCACCCTGGCTGCCCTGCGCGGCACGCGTGATGCGTCTTTCGGCGTCCAAGTGGTGGGGCGTATCGTCCGTGTGCATCCGCTGTTGCGGCATCGGAGCGACCTCTCCCCGGCCTTGCAGCAGGGTTACGTCTTCCTCGCCAACGCCGAGTCGCAGGAAGGGCTGCTGGCGGCCGGCGCGCAGATCAATGCGCTGCGCACACAGGCGCCTGAGTTGGGCAGTACCGTGACCCTGACCGTCAGCGGCGGCCAGCAGGAAGTGCAGGTCGTCGACGCCGGCCGCTCGTTCGCGCTGCCGTTCGCCCCGGCGGGCATGGGAGCGTCGGGTGGAATGGCGGCGCCTGTCGCGCTGGACGTCCGTGGCGATCGCATCGACGCGCCCGCGCCGTGGACGACGGCGGCGCAGTCGGCGCTCGGGTTGATCGGTGGCGACGGGACGGCGGCATCGCCGTCGCGCCTGTCGTCGACGCCAGCGGGCACCGCGATGCCGCTGGCGATGCAGGTGGCGCAGAACACGGTGCGTTATCCCAGACGCGCCGGCGTACCCGAGCGCATCGCGTCGGAACGCTTGCCGGCGGCACCGCAGGACTTCGAGACGCGCCTTGCCGACTTCGTCGACTTCAGCCAGGACGTGCTCAGCGCCCGGATGAAGTTGCGCGCCAAGGTGTTGCGCAGCGAGTCGGAAGTGTTCGATCGCGCGGGCATCAGCGAAGGCGAGCAGGACATTTGGGCGACGCTCTCGCCGGAGGCGGTTGCCTCGAAAGCCGATCAGATCGCGATGCGATTGAATGACGCGAACCAGCGCCTGATCCGTCAGCGGCTTCTGGAGCGTTTCCGTGCCGCCATCGAGCAGTCGGGTGCCGTTCCGCCCGACGATGAGGAAGAGCTCGAGCAGCAGCTCGACCTCGTTCTGGTGCGCCATCCGACGCTGCTTTCGAAGGCGTACAAGGCGGCGCGCCTGCACGAGCTGCAGCGGCCGGCGGCGATTCTTCGCGAGGCGATCGAAAGCGATGTTCCGCTCGCACCCGCGGCGCGCAATGCTTACGGCGTATTCGAGAACGACATGAATACGGACGAGCTGGCGATCGCCCAGCTGCTCGACGCGCACCCGCAAGTTCGCTGGTGGCATCGGAACCGTTCCGACGCCCGCAGCGCGGACTCGGTCGGCTTGTATGCATGGGATGAAGGTGACGGCTTCTATCCGGACTTCGTCATCAGCATCGAGGAGCGCCCAACGCCGGACGGCATCGCATTGCTGGAAGTGAAGGGAAGCCACCTTTGGGCCCAGCCCAAGGAGGTCGAAAAGGGCAGTGCCTTGCACCCGGATCACGGGCGCGTGTACATGGTCGGGCGTCGCAAAGGCGAACAGGAGTTCCACTTTCTGTTGCCGCTGAAGGATCGGTTGGAGCCCGAAGGGGTTTTCCAGATCAACCGGCTGCGCTGGGTGTAGTGGCGCCGGGCCACGCGGCTATCCGCCCGTCCCCGTAATCCCGCAGCACCTCGGCCACCACCACGCGGTAGCCGGCGTACCAGCGCGCGTACTGTCGCTTCGCCTCGAGATGCGCGGGATGCGTCGCAAACGCCCGCAGGGCCTCCAGCGACGACCAGTAGTACACCGCGTTGCCCCGCGCGCCGTCGGGCGAACGCCACGATTCCACGCCCTCGAATTCGGGCGTCGCCCTGGCGACGGCGTCGATGATCGCGTTGAGGCGGTGGAACTCAGCGTCGTACTCGCCCGGCGCCCATTGGAAGCTCACGCTGTAGCGCGGCATCGGCTCAGCGCTCCGGCGGCAGGTCCGGCGACACGAAGGCGAAGCGCGGCTGCGCGTGCCCGTGCACGATCACCGGGCTGAAGAACATCGCGTGCGGTCGAACCCAGAGCCCGCGTTCGCCGTACAGCGCGCGATACAGCACGAGCGGTTCGAGCGTTTCGCTGTGCCGAACGCCACCGAGCACTTCGTACTCGCCGCCCTTGTAGTGGCGGTAGAAGCCGGTCGGCGTGTCGGGCAGCGGGGGCAGGTCGGCATCGCTCATCGCGGTGCTCCGGCTTCAGCGCTTGCGGCCGCCGACGAGCAGCAGCACCACGCCGAGGGCGATGGCGCCGCCGCCGGCCCAGGGCGGAATGGTGACGGTTTCCTTGTCCTGCACCTTCAACTCCAGCGGGCCGGCCTTCAGCGCGGTCTTCTCCTGCGTGTAGCTGAAGCTGCCGAACGCGAGCGCAAGGCCGCCGGCGATGACGAGGAGGATGGCGATAACGCGCAGCAGGATCATGGTCGGGGCCCGGAGGTGGCGGTTGGCGCCTGAGGATGCGTCCCCATGCGCCGGCCGCGCAACACGACGGCGATGCCGGCGAGGATGGCCGCGCCGGCGAGCAGACGGGTGGCATCGAGCGTTTCGCCGAGCAGCAGCACCCCAGCGACGGCCGCCAGCGGCGGCACCGCCAGCTGCAGGCTCGCGGCGCGCAGGGCACCGAGCTGCGGTAGCACGCGATACCAGAGCACATAGCCGAGGCCTGAAGCGAGCGCGCCGGAAGCGACGGCACCGACGAGACCGCGTGTGTCCACGGCGAGGCCGTCGAGATGCAGCAGAAGGAGCGCCAGCGCGAAGGGCAGGCTGCGGACGAAGTTTCGGGCGGTGTCGGCCACTGGTTCGGTGCTGCCGCGGCCCCACAGCGAGTACAGGCCCCAGGCCACGCCGGCGCCGATCATCCACAGCGCGGCGCCGAGCGGCGGCGCGGCGACACCGGGCAGCAGCAGCGCCAACAGGCCGAGCGCGGCCAGCGCGAAACCGGCCCATTGCGCGGACGCCAATCGTTCGCCTTGCCACAGCCCGATCAGCAGCATCGTGGCCTGCACGGCGCCGAACAGCAGCAGCGCCCCGGTGGCCGCGCCGACATCGACATAGGCCAGCGAGAAACCGGCTGCGTAAGCGAACAGCGCGAAGGCGCTGCGCCAGCCGCCGCGCCCTGCGTTGCTGGCATCACCGCTTGGCGCGTCACGGCTTCGGCGCCGCGCCGCCATCAGACCGGCCAGCACCAGCGCCCCCGCGCCAAGCCGGATCGCGGTGAAGCTCGCCGCATCGGTGCCGCCCTCGGCCAGCGCGAACCGGCACAGCAGCGAGTTCGCCGCGAAAGCCAGCAGCGCCAGCCCCGTGGTCGCGGCCAGCGCCGTGCGCGGCATCATCCGGCGCGGCCGAAGATGGCTTCCGCGCGATTGAACAGGATCCAGCTCGTGGCGATGTACTTGTCGCCGCCCACCGGGCGGTTGCCGCGGTGCGTGTGCGTGAACGCGGTCGGCGCGATCAGCACGCTGCCGGTCTTGGGCACCACCTTGCGGCGCTGGTACAGGAACTCCGTCTCGCCCTCGTCGAACGCATCGTTGAGGTAGATCGTCCACAGCAGGGTGCGGTGCAGCGTTTCGGCGTTCGCATCGCGCGGGTAGAGCTCGCAGTGCCAGTAGGGGTAACCGCCTTCGCCGGCGGTATAGCGCTGCAGGTTGATGCTGCCCGGGCGCAGCAGCTGCTGCACGAGGCCCAGCAGGCTGCCGTCGTCCATGGCGGCGAGGTCCTCGGCGCCGAGCCGGCGCGCCGGGCCGCCGTCGGCGGGGCGGTGCTCGAGCATCAACGGCGCGACGATCGTGTACGGGTAGGTGCGCAGGTAGGCCATCAAGGCCTTCAACACCGCACCCATCAGGGTGGCGTTGACGTCATTCCAGTCGGCGCGGCCGGTGATCTCGAAATCGCGGCTCTTCTTCATGTCGGGGAAGACACCGCCGCCCACGCGGCCCTCGACGTGGTTGGCGGCGTCGAAGCGACGGCAGAGCGCCGCGCACGAGGCCGGGTCGATCAGGCCCTCGTAGACCTCGATGAAGTCGGGGTGCGCCGTCGTGCCTTCCGCCGCGTTCCCCATCGCTCAGCCCTCGCGCACGTAGCGCTCGTACTCGGCCACTTCGTTCTTCGAGCCAAGGATCACCGGCACGCGCTGGTGCAGGCCGGTGGGCGTCACTTCGAGCATGCGCTGCGTGCCGGTGGTGGCCGCGCCGCCGGCCTGCTCGACGAGGAAGGCCATCGGGTTGGCCTCGTACATCAGGCGCAGGCGGCCGCCCTTGTCGCGGCACTTGGCGTCCACTGGGTACATGAAGGTGCCGCCGCGGGTCATGATGCGGTGCACGTCGGCCACCATCGACGCGATCCAGCGCGTGTTGAAGTCCTTGCCGCGCGGGCCGGTCTTTCCGGCCAGAAGATCATCCACGTAACGCTTCACTGGCGCGTCCCAGTGGCGCGCGTTGCTGGCGTTGATCGCGTACTCCTGCGTGTCGGCGGGGATGCGGATGTCGCGCTGGGTGAGGATGAAGCTGCCGGTCTCGCGGTCCAGCGTGAAGGCGTGCGTGCCGTGGCCGATGGTCAGCACCAGCACGGTGCAGGGGCCGTAGACCGTGTAGCCCGCGCACACCTGCTCGGTGCCCGGCTGCAGGAAGTGCTCGGTCTGCGGTTCCGTGATGCCGTCCGGGCAGCGCAGCACGGAGAAGATGGTGCCGACGCTCACGTTCACGTCGATGTTCGAGCTGCCGTCGAGCGGGTCGAACAGCAGCAGGAAGTTGCCCTTCGGGTAGGCGTCCGGGATCGGGTGCGGGTCGTCCATCTCCTCGGACGCGATGCCGGCGAGGTGGCCGCCCCAGGCGTTGGCTTCGAGCAGGATCTCGTTGCTCAGCACGTCGAGCTTCTTCTGCGCCTCGCCCTGCACGTTGCCGGTGCCGGCGTCCCCCAGCACGCCGCCGAGGGCCCCCTTGCTGATGGCGTTGCTGATCGACTTGCAGGCGCGCGACACCACTTCGATCAGCAGGCGCAGCTCGGGGTTGATCTGCCCGGCGCGTTCGGCCTCGATGAGGAAGCGGGTGAGCGGGGTGCGCTGCGACATCGGGGGGCTCCGCCTCGGGCAAGATTCGAAGCCCGGGATTCTACCGGCCGGCCATGAGGAAACCGCGGATGCTTCGTTCGGTGCTGCGCGTGGCGCTGGCACTGCCCCTGCTGCTTGGGGTCGGCGTGCTGCTCGTCTACGGGCTGTTCATGGTGGCGTGGGTCCCGCCCGGCTCGGAGGCGACGTCCGCGATCCTGCTGGCCGGGTTCGGCCCGGCGGCGGCCTTGGGCAGCGTGCTCGTGCTGGGCGTGGTGCGCCCACCGTGCCGATTGGCCCTGGGCCCGGTGGTGGCCCTGCCCTTGATCGTCATCGCCCCCGCGGGCGGCGATTCGCTGGCCTGGGGGGCCATCGCGTGGGCCCTCGGCGGCGGTGCGATCGGTGCCATTCTGGCGAACCGCCTCCTGCGCGGACCGTCCGCCCCCGAGCGCTCCCCGCCATGACCCTCGATCCCACCTATGCCGGTTACCTCAGCGCCCTCGGCCTCGGCCTGCTGATCGGCGTGGTGCGCGAACGCCAGCGCGATCAGGGTGGCCACACGCCGGCGGGCATGCGCACCCACACCATCGCCGCCCTCGGCGGTGCCGTGGCGTGGACGCTGGGCCTGCCGGTGTTCCTCGTGCTGCTCGCCGCCGTCGGTTTGCTGGCCTATGGAAGCTATCGGTACGTCGATACGGCGGATCCCGGACAGACCGGGGAAGTGGCCTTGCTCGTCACGGTCCTGCTGGGGGCGCTCGCGCAGAGCACGCCCGGGCTGGCCGCGGCGCTGGCGGTGCTCGTGGCCCTGCTGCTGCAAGCCAAGGAGAGGCTGCACCGGCTGGGCCGTGACCTGATCAGCGAGCACGAAGTGCGCGACGGGCTGCTGCTGCTTTCCGCAGCCCTGCTCGTGCTCCCCCTGCTCCCGGACGATCCGGTCGGCCCCGGTGGGGCGCTGAACCCGCAGAAGCTTTGGCGGCTGGTGGTGCTGGTGATGGCGGTGAGCGCACTCGGGCACGTCGCGCTGCGCGTCATCGGCGCGCGCAGCGGTTTGGCGGTGGCGGGTTTCTTCGCCGGCTTCGTGTCGTCGACGGCGGCCATCGCCGGCTTCGGCCAGCGCGTGCGCGCCGATGCCACCCTGCTGCGGCCGAGCGTGGCGGCGGCGATGTTCGCGGCGCTGGCCTCCCTGCTGCTGATGCTGCCCCTGCTGGCCACCGCTTCGTCGGCGCTGGCCACCGCCGCGTTGCCGATGCTGGGTGCGTTCGGCGGCGTGCTGGGGCTCGGCGGGGTGCTCGGCCTGCGCGGCGGTTCCGACGAGGCGGCCGCGCCGACGCAGGAATCGCGGATGTTCCGCTTCGGCCATGCGCTGGGCTTCGCCGCCCTGATGGCCGGCGTCCTGCTGGCCTCGTCCCTGCTCGGCGCGCGCTTCGGCGAAGGCGGCATGGTGGCGGCGGCCTTCCTGGCCGCCTTGGCCGAGGTGCACGCGGCGGCGGCCTCGATCGGCCAGCTGGTGGCCAGCGGCACGGCGACGCCCGACGCCGCGCTGGGCCCGCTCCTGGCCGTGTTGGGGGCCAGCGTGATCGCGCGCGGCGCCGTGGCCTTCGCCAGCGGCGGCCCGGCCTATGGCACGCGTGTCGCCGCAGGCCTCGCGATCGCCTGGCTGGCCGCGGCGGCGGCCTGGGGCTTCGCGTGAGCGCTGCGCTGCCGTCGGGTCTGCCATGGCCGACGACGGCCGAAGCGCTGATGCGTTCGCGCTACGAGGCTTACGTCCGCGGCGACGTGGCGCACCTGCTGGCCACGTGGCACGCAAGCACGCGACCGGCGCCCGAGACCCTGGTGCCGGAATCCGGAACCCGTTGGCTGGGGCTGGAGGTCAGGCGCGCGGTGGAGGCGGGCGACACCGCCATCGTCGAGTTCGTCGCCCGCTTCAAGGTCGGCGGCCGGCCCGCGGTGCGCCTGCACGAAACCAGCCGCTTCGTGCGGGAGCACGGGCGCTGGTTCTACGTCGACGGCGCGTTCTCCTGAGTCGACGCCGGCTTGGCGCCGACGTCGTCGTGTGCTTCCGCGAAATCGCCGGCGACGGCCTTGTAGAGCGCGGCGAGCGCGGTGGTGCGCGAGGTCTGTGCCTGCACGGCCGCGTCCTCCAGATCGATGCGCGTCTGCTCGGTCTGCAGCAGGGTCAGCGCGTCGTCGGCGCCGGCCTCGAAGCGCAGGCGCGACAGCCGTGAGGCCTCACCCGCGGCGTCCGCGGCGTTGCCGAGTTCGACCGCGGCGCGGTTGCTGGCGCGGTAGCCGGCGAGCGCGTTCTCGGTTTCCTCGAGTGCGCGCAGCACCGTCTCGCGGTACGCCGCCACGCTGCCGTCCGCGCGGGCTTCCGCGGCCTTGACGTTCTGCCGCACGCGGCCGATGTCGAGGAAGCGCCAGGTCAGGCTCGGCCCCCCCTGCCAGCGCTCGGCATCGCGGTCGCCCAGCACGCTGGCGGTCTGGCCGGTCCACCCGAAGGCGCCGTTGAGGATGAGCTTCGGGAAGAACTGCGCGATTTCCTCGCCGACATCGTTGCGCGCCGCGGCCAGGCGGCGCTCGGCGGCGATGATGTCGGGACGCCGCTGCAGCCACGCCTCGGGCGTGCCGGCGGTGACGAGGGTCGGCAGTTCCGGGAAGGTGCTGGTCTCACCCACCTGCTCGCGCACGGTCGCCACCGGCTGCGCGGTGAGCACGGCCAGGCGCTGCTCCTGGGCGACGAGCTCGGCTTCGCGCTGCGGCAGGTTGGCCGCGAGGCTGTTGCGCTGCGCGCGCGCGCGGGCGAAATCGACGCCGTTCTGCCGGCCGTTCTCGAACAGCAGCTCGATCACGCCAAGCACTTCGTCCGCCGCCGCGAGGTTCTCCTTCGCGAGGGCAAGGCGACGCTGTGCGCCGCGCAGGGCGAAGTAGGTCTGCGCCGTCTCGGCCACCATGCTGATGCGCACGCTGCGCAGCTCGGCGGCATTCGCCTCGGTGCGGGCGCGGATGGCGCGGCTCGGGTTGCGCAGGCTGCCGAACAGGTCGAGTTCCCAGGTGGCGTCGAAGCCGGCCCGGTACGTCTCGGTGATGCCGAGGCCGGGCGGGACGAAGGGGTCCTGGTTGCTGGCGCGGCTGCGGCTGGCGTCGGTCGCGGCGGTGACGGTCGGGAACAGCGAATAGCGCGTGAGCCCGGAGAGCGCGCGGGTCTCGGCGAGTCGCGCCTCGGCCTGCGCGATGGTGGTGTTCGCCACCAGCGTGCGTTCGATCAGGCGGGCCAGGGCGGGGTCGTCGAAGGCCTGCCACACCGCGGTGCCGGGCGCGGCGGCGGTCTGCGAGGGGCTGGCCTGGTCGAACTCGGTGGGGAGGCTGACGTCGGGTCGCGTGTGCGGCGGCCCGACGGTGCAGCCGGCGAGGAGGGCGATCGCGATGGCCAGGGTGAGGCCTCGTGCGTGCAGCTTAGGCATGGGACGTCTCCTGGGTCAGGGCATCGCCGCGCTGCGCCTTGCGGCGCTCCACGAGCTTGCGGATCACGACGTAGAACACCGGGGTGAAGAACAGGCCGAAGAAGGTCACGCCGAGCATGCCGAAGAACACGGTCACGCCCATCACGTGGCGCACTTCGGCGCCGGCGCCGCCCGCGAACACCAGCGGCAGCACGCCGGCGATGAAGGCGAAGCTGGTCATCAGGATCGGGCGCAGGCGCAGGCGGCAAGCCTCGATGGCGGCCTCGACGATGCCGCGGCCCTGCTTCTCGAGATCGATGGCGAACTCGACGATCAGGATCGCGTTCTTGCAGGCCAGGCCCATCAGCACCACGAGGCCGATCTGGGTGAACACGTTCATGTCGATGATGGTCGGCGGGGCCGCGGTCATCGGATTGATCGTGCCCATCACGATCTGCGCCACGAACCACAGGCCGTTGATCTGGTTGAGCACCCAGATGCCGCCGAAGGCCGACAGCATGCACATCGGCACGATGAGGATCACCGCCAGCGGCAGCGACCAGCTTTCATACAGCGCCGCGAGCACCAAGTACACCAGCAGCACGCACAGCGGGAACACCAGGTACTGGGCGATGCCCTGGTTCACCTGCTGGTACGTGAGGCCGGTGAACTCCAGCGCCATCCCGCGCGGCAGCACCTGGTCGGCGGTCTCGCGGGCGATGCGCACGGCATCGGCGCCGCTGACGGCCGCCGGGTCGAAGGGGCTGGCACTCAGGTCGGCGGCGGCGTAGCCGTTGTAGCGCACCACCGGGTCCGGACCGAAGCTGGGCTGCAGCTCGACGACGCTGCCCAGCGGCACCATCTCGCCGGCGGCGTTGCGCACCTGCAGGCGGGCGACGTCGCCGACCTCGTCGCGGAACGGCGCATCGGCCTGTGCGTAGACGGAGTAGGTGCGGCCGAACAGGTTGAAGTCGTTGACGTAGGCGCTGCCGAGGTAGACCTGCAGCGAGTCGTAGACGTCGGTGAGCGCGAGCCCGGACTCCTTGACCTTGTCGCGGTTCACGACGGCGTCGAGCTGCGGCACGTTGGCCTGGAAGGACGAGAACGCGGACCCCGGGCCGAAGCCGGGCTGCTGGCTGATCAGGCCGGCGAGCGCCTGCGTCTGCGCGTTGAGCTCGCCGTAGCCCAGGCGCTGGCGATCCTGCACGTAGGCTTCCACGCCGGCCGCGTTGCCGTAGCCGAAGACCGGCGGCGGCATGAAGGCGAAGGCCATGCCGTCCTGGATCGCGCCGAACTTCGCCGTCAGCTCGCCGGCGATGGCGGCGGCGGGCTTCGGCAGCGCGCCCGGCTCATCGAGGCCGATGAACATCACGCCCACGTTCGGGGTGCTGACGAAGTGCACCGCGTTCAGGCCGGGGAACTGCACCACGTTGGCGACGCCGGGGGTCTCGAGCGCGAGCTCGCCCATGCGCTTCATCGCCGCTTCCGTGCGCTCCAGCGTCGCCCCTTCCGGCAGCTGCACGCCCGCGAACAGGTACTGCTTGTCCTGCGTGGGGATGAAGCCGCCCGGGATCTGGAAGAAGCCGACGACGGTGACGCCCACCAGCACCGCATACACCACCAGCAGGCGCGACGAACGCTTGATCGTGCCGCCGATGCGGTTCGAGTAGCGGTCGGAGCTGCGCTTGAACTTGGCGTTGAACCAGGCGAAGAAGCGGCCGAACACGCGGTCGATGCCGCGCGCCAGGGCGTCCTTCGGCGCGCCGTGCGGCTTCAGCAGCACCGCCGCGAGCGCCGGGCTCAGGGTCAGCGAGTTGAAGGCCGAGATCAGCACCGACGCGGCGATGGTCACGGCGAACTGGCGGTAGAACTGGCCGGTCACGCCGTCGATGAAGGCGATCGGCACGAACACCGCGGCCAGCACCAGCGAGATCGCGACGATCGGGCCGGACACCTCGCTCATGGCCTTGTGCGCCGCCTCGAGCGGCGACAGCCCGTCCTCGATGTGGCGTTCGACGTTCTCCACCACGACGATGGCGTCGTCGACCACGATGCCGATGGCGAGCACCAGGCCGAACAGGGTCAGCACGTTGATCGAGTAGCCCAGCACCAGCAGCACGGCGAAGGTGCCGACGATCGACACCGGCACGGCCAGCAGCGGGATGATCGAGGCGCGCCAGGTCTGCAGGAACACGACGACGACCAGCACGACCAGCAGCACGGCCTCGAGCAGGGTGCTCACCACCGAGTCGATGGCCTTGCGCACGAACACGGTCGGGTCGAAGGCGACTTCCCAGCTCACGCCCTCGGGGAAGGTCTTCTCCAGCTCGGTCATCTTGGCGCGCACGGCGTCCGACAGCGCGATCGAATTGGCGCCCGGCGCCTCGAAGATCACGACCGCGGCGGCCTGCTGGTTGTCGAGGTAGGAGTTCAGCGCGTAGGTGTTCGAGCCCAGCTCGACGCGGGCGACGTCACGCAGTCGCGTCACCGAGCCGCCTTCGCCGGTCTTCAGCACGATGGCGCCGAACTCCTCCGGGGTCTCGAGGCGCCCGCGGGCGTTGACCAGCAGCTGCGTCGTCGCGCCGGCGGGCTGCGGCGAGGCGCCGATGGCGCCGGCCGAGACCTGGATGTTCTGCTCGCGGATCGCGCCGACGATGTCCAGCGCCGTGAGGCCCCGCGCCGCGGCCTGGTCGGGATCGATCCAGACGCGCATCGCGTAGTTGCCGGCACCGAAGGCCTGGGCCTGGCCGACGCCATCGAGGCGGGCAAGTTCGTCCTTGACGTTGAGGGTGGCGAAGTTCGACAGGTACAGGCCGTCGTAGCGGCCGTCCGGCGAGGTCAGGTGCACCACCATCGTGATGTTCGGCGAGGCCTTCGCCGTGGTCACGCCGAGCGCGCGTACGGCATCGGGCAGGCGCGGCAGGGCCTGGGCCACGCGGTTCTGCACCTGCATCGCGGCGAGGTCGATGTCGGTGCCGAGCTTGAACGTGATCGTCAGCTGCACGGTGCCGTCCGAGGACGCCGCCGACTTCATGTAGATCATGTTCTCGACGCCGTTGATCGTTTCCTCCAGCGGCGCGGCGACGGTTTCGGCGATGGTCTTCGGGTTGGCGCCGGGGTAGATCGCGGTCACCTGGATGGTCGGCGGGGCGACTTCCGGGTACTCGGTGATCGGTAGGTTGGGGATGGCGATCAGGCCGGCGACGAAGATGACGATCGAGAGGACCGCCGCGAGGATCGGGCGGTCGACGAAGATGCGTGAAAGATCAGTGTGTCCGGACGCCATGGCTCAGCCCTCGGACTCGGTGGTCGCGTCGTCGGCCGTCGTCGGGCCTCCGGCGGCGTCTGCGGCGCCGGGCGCCGCCACGACCGTGTTCGGCGCCTCCATCGGCACCTCGACCGGCTTCACCGCCGCGCCGGGGAAGAAGATCTTGCGCATGCCGTTGACGATGACCTTGTCGTCGGCGTCGAGGCCCTTCTCGATGACCACGAGGCCGTCGATCGTCGGGCCCAGCTCCACGTCCTTGCGAACGGCGCCGAGGTGCGGTTCGCCGGTGCCGCCCATCTCCGGCGGCAGGGTCACCATGTCGGCCACGTAGACGTAGCGGCGGTCCTGGTCGGTGAGCACGGCCTGCGGATGCACCAGCAGCGCGTCGCGCTGGCCGGAGCCGAGCAGCTGCACGCGGGCGAACAGGCCGGGGGTGAACACGCCGTCCGGGTTCGGCAGCTCGGCGCGCGCGAAGATCGTGCCGGTGGCCGGATCGACGACGTTGTCAACGAAGACCATGCGGCCGGTGTGCGGGAAGCCTTCCTCGTTCGCCAGCGCCACGCGAACCGGATTGGCGGCGTTGCGCGAGCTCGGGCGGCTGCCGTCGCGGGCCATGTCCTGGTAGCGCAGGTAGGCGCGCTCGTCGCCCTGGAAGCTCACGTACACCGGGTCGAGCGAGACCACGGTGGTGAGCACCGGCTCGCCCGGCGAGACGAGGTTGCCGGTGCGGATGCGGGCCACGCCCACGCGGCCGGCGATCGGCGCGGTGACGCGGGTGAACGACAGGTTCAATTCGGCCGTCTCCAGCCGCGCCTGCGCGGCGAGCAGATCGGCGTCGGCCTGCTTGGCTTCGTTCTGGCGGCTCTCGAGCTCGCCGGCGCTGACCGCCTTGGCGGCGATCAGGGTTTCGCTGCGCTTGAGTTCCGTGGCGGCCAGAGCGCGACGGGCTTCGGCACGGGCCACGTCGGCACGGGCGCTGGCGACGGCGGCGCGGTACTCGCGGTCGTCGATGGTGAACAGCAGGTCGCCCTTGGCCACCAGCCCGCCCTCGTCGAAGTGCACGCCGGTCACCGTGCCGCCGACGCGCGGACGGATCTCGGCGCTTTCAATGGCCTCGATGCGGCCGGTGAATTCATCCCACTGGGCGACGGACTTCGCGACGACGGGCGCGACGTTCACTTCGGTGGGGGGCATGGGCATGCCGCCGCCGCCGCCGCAGGCGGCAAGGGCGAGCGCGAGGGCACTGGCAAGGGCAAGGCGCGCCGCCAGGGCGGGGCCGGGAAGGGGAGTCGGGGCCATGGGTCAGGTTCCGGTAGAAGGATTCGGGGATTCGGGCGGAGGCGGGGCGTCGGCAGCGAAGGCGCGCACCTTCGCTTCGATCAGGGCGGCGAGCCGCGGCCGGGCGTGCGGTGGGAGCGGGCTGACGTCGAACAGCTGGTTCCAGAACAGGCCGTCGGCGGCCAGCAGCAGCAGGTAGCGCTCGAGGTCGGCGTCGTCCCAGCGCCAGTCGGCGAATTCGGTGGCGTGGTGCTGGCGGACCGGGTCGAGCAGCTGCGGGTCGACCATCGCGGCGCTGACCATTCCGGTGACGAAGCGCTTGTGCGCGTCGTCCTCGTCGGCGAGGGAACAGCGGACGTGGCCGATCATCCGGGCCGCCTTGGGGCAGGACATGCCGGCGTCGGCGCCAAGCTGCTCCGAGGCGGCGTTCCAGTCGGCGATGTCGGCTTCGATCAGCGCCTTGAGCAGCTCTTCCTTGGTGCGGAAGTGGTAGGTGATGCCGCCGCGGGTCACGCCCGACTCTTCGGCCAGCGTCTCGAAGGTGAGGTGGCCGGCGCCGCGGCTCTCGACGATCCGGCGGGCGGCGTCGAGGACCTTCTGGCGGGCTTTGGGTGGGCGAGTCATAGGGGCGCAACTGTACAGGACGTTTTGTACAGAAAAGCGTCAGCGCTGTTTCTCGGATGGAACGCAGTTGGGACAGATTCGCAACGCCATCCGTCCCGCCGGCGACCGATGCCGCGTGCGGTCGACTCAGGCCGGGGCGATGGCGATGCCGGCGAAGTGCACCTGGTGCCGGCTGCCTTCGGCACGCGGCTCGGCGCGGTAGCGCCCCCCCGCGGCCAAGGTGCGGTCGCGCACGGCCTCGATGGTGAAGCCCTGTGCCGACGGGCCTTGCCGATGGTCGAGGTCGATCTGCAGGTCGAGGTCCAGGGTGCCCGCCGTCACCGTGGCCACCACGTGCAGGTGGCACTGACGTGCCCCCTGGCCGAGGCCGTGCTCCAGGCCGGCTTGGGCAATGCGGTAAACGGCCGCTTTCCAGCGCTCGGGCAGGCGCTGCACCGGGCCGTCGAGCTGCACCGACCAGGCGGCACCCTGTTCCTGCGCCCATTCCCACAGCGGCCCGTGGGCGAGCAGGCCCTGAAGGTCGCCGTGGGCGAGCGAGGGCGGCTGGAGCCGCCGCAGGGCGCGCTCCAGCCCGTCCTGCACCTGCCAGGTGTGGCCGCGCAGGGATTCCAGCATCCGTGCGTCGCGTTCGTCCGGGCTGCTGCGCCAGGCCATGGCCAGCAGGGTGCGGAGTTCCTGCAGCGGAGGCGCCACCTGCTGGTGCAGGGACTCCGCGACCTGGCGCTGGCCGTCGTCCTCCAGCGCGACGATGCGGTTCGCGAGCTCGCGCTGCTCCAGCAGGGCGAGGCGCAGGGCCGCATGCTGGGCCTCTACCGTCTCGCGCTGCTCGCGCAGCTGGGTGGCGGCCGCGCCGAGCAGCAGCGCGGCGCCGCCGATCACGGCGGTCATCACCTGCAGGCGCAGCGGGTCGGGTCGGTCGCTGAAACCAAGGGCCAGCAGCCCGCCCAGCGCGGCCAGGGACCACGACGCACCGCGCCAGCCGTGCCGGAACGCCAGCATCACGGCAGGCAGGAACACGATCAGCAACAGGTGCTCGTCCAAGGCCGGCCGCTGCCGGGCCAGGCTCATCACGCCCAGCGTCACGGCGAGGGCCAGGGCGGCCTCGAAGGCCCAGCGCCGAGAACGCCACAGCCCCATCGGATCGGCCTGAAAGGTGAGGGCGGCAGGCACCACCACGATCAGCCCGAACAGGTCGCCGAAGCCAAAGCCCAGCACGCCGCCAAAGCCGCCCTCCGGCAGCGCGAGCAGCGGCGCGACGCCGAAGGTGCAGAGCGTGCCGGCGACCAGCAGTCGCGACATCCGTCGCGGGGTGTCTGGCGGCTCCGGCCGCTCGGCCCCGCGCAGCGCGCGGAGGACGGCGGCGTACACCAGCGCGGGGGCGAGGGACATCAGCCACGCTGCCCAGGAGAGCAACGGGGCGTCATGGAGGAGATGGCGAGCCACCACGGCCGATCCGGCGTCCACGGCGACCAGTGCCGGCCAGTAGCGCAGCGGCAGGAACCAGAACAGCAGGAAACGCAGGGCGACCGGCCAGAAGGCCAGCGGCGTGGAGGCGGCGTCCAGCAGCATCCACGCCGGCGCATAGGCCACGAGCAGCGCCGCCGCCACCCACGGCCCGGGCTCGTCCTGACGCGCCGTCACGCGCCCGTTCCGCGCCGCGGCGCTTCGCGTGGGCGCATCGGGCCGATATACTTCAACGTCCCATTGGCGGTTCCGCCCAACCAGGTATCCCCGTGCGCAATCACGATCTCGTCTTCCTGAAGCGCTTTTCGCTGATCATCGCCGGCCTCTTCGGCTTCATGGTCGTGCTGATCCTGATCGGCCTCTACCTCAACGGCCAAAAGGCCCATGAGCCCAATCCGATCGCCGAGGCCCGCACGGTCGAGCGCATTCGCCCCTTGGGCGGAGTGTATGCAGGTGAGACGGGCGCTGCCGCTGCCGCCGCCGCCGCCAAGGCCGCCGCCGAAGCCGCGGCTGCGGGTGGCGCTCCGTACGGGGGCACGCTCGACGGCGCGGTGATCTACCAGAACCTCTGCTCGGCTTGCCACGCCAACGGCGCCGGCGGCGCTCCGGCGCCGACCGCCGAAGCGTGGGCCCCGCGCATCGCCCAGGGCCTCGACACGCTGGTGAAGCACGCCACCGAAGGGTTCCAGGGTCAGGCCGGCATCATGCCGGCGCGCGGCGGCAACGCCCGCCTCACCGACGAGCAGGTCCGCGCCAGCGTCGAGTACATGGTCAACAAGTACAAGTAAGCTCGGGCCGTCCCGTGTCTTTCCGACGCCGCCTCCGGGCGGCGTCGTCGTTCCTAAGGAGTGCTCATGCCGTCTCTTCGCCTCACCCCGCTTGCTGCTGCTTTCGCCTTCGCGTTGATCGCCACGGCCTGCGCCGATCGCCGCGGTCCGATCGCGGCCGAGGGCATCGCTGCCGTGCAGGGCGGCGCCGAGCGCAGCGCGTTCGAAGGCCAGAACGCGCGCATCGAGGGCGTGGTGACCCTGCGCATGGCCGATGGTGTCTTCGTGCAGAGCCTGACGCCTGACGCCGACCCGGCGACGGCGGAGGGCCTGTTCGTGATGCCGGCCGACGGCCAGCCGGCGCTCGAGGTCGGCCAGCACGTTGTTGCCGAGGGCATCGTGGCCGAGTCCGGCGATGGCGCGACGCTCACGACCCTCGCCGACGCGCGGATCGAGGTGCACGGCACCGCGCCGCTGCCCGAGCCGCAGTCCCTCACGGCGCCGCCCGCCGACTGGGAGGCCCTTGAAGGCATGCGCTTGCGCGTCGAGGCCCCGCTCACCGTCACCGGCAACGACGCGCTCCTCCGTTTTGGCGAAATCGACCTGGCCTTCGACGGTCGTCTGTACACACCGACCGAGATCGCCGCGCCGGGGGAGGCCGCGCGCGCCCGGCGCGAGGCCAATCGCCGTCGCACGCTCGTGCTCGATGACGCCAGTACCGCCGAGAACCCGTCGGCCATCGCCTGGTTGCCGGCGCCGCTCTCTGCCGACGCGCCGCTGCGCGCGGGCAGCACGCTCACGGGTGTGCAGGGCGTGCTCGACCAGCGCTGGGGCGGCTACCGCCTGCAGGCCGATGCGGCCGTGACGCAGGTCCAGCAGGCCCCGCGACCGGCCGCGCCGGTCGTCGACGGCGCGATCCGCATCGCCGGCATGAACCTGCTGAACCTGTTCAATGGCGACGGTCAGGGCGGCGGCTTCCCCACCGAGCGTGGCGCCAAGGACTACGACGGCTACACGCGGCAACTGGCGAAGCACGTGGCCGTGATCGCCGCGCTCGACCCCGCGATCATCGCGGCGCAGGAGCTGGAGAACGACGGTTTCGGCCCGGAATCCGCGGTGCAGGAACTCGCCGACGCGCTGAACTCGGCGCAGCCCGGCGCGCGCTGGGTGCCCGTGTCGAGCGAAGGCCGCATCGGCACCGACCAGATCACCGTGGGCATCCTCTATCGCGCCGACCGCGTCGACGCGGTGGGGGCGCCGGCGATGGCCGCGGACGGCCCGTTCGAGCACGGCAGCCGCCCGGTGCTGGCGCAGAGCTTCCGCGTCGGCCGTGGTCCGGTGTTCACCGTCGCCAGCGTGCACTTCAAGAGCAAGGGCGGCTGCGAGGACGCCGAAGGCGCCGACCGCGACCAGGGCGATGGCCAGGCCTGCTTCAACGCCAAGCGCGTCGAGAGCGCGGAAGCGATGCACGTTTGGCTGGCGACCGACCCCACCGGCAGCGGCAGCGATCGCGTCGTGGCGATCGGCGACTACAACGCCTACGCGATGGAGGACCCCATCCGCGTGCTGCGCGAGCGTGGCTGGGTCGATGCGCCGATGGCGACGGAAGGCGGCGCCACGCCGCACAGCTTCGTCTTCGACGGCCAAGCCGGGCGCCTCGACCACGCCATGCTCAGCGCCTCGATGGCGGCGATGCTGCGCGGCGCGGCGAAGTGGCCGGTGAACAGCGACGAGTCGATCGGCTTCGCCTACGACGGCGCGCTGGGTCGCGAGGCCGGTCCGTGGCGCAGCTCCGACCACGATCCGCTGCTGCTCGGCTTCGACGCCGCGTCCGCGCGCTGAAGGCGGCACGGCTAGACTCTGTCACGCATGAGCACGTCGCCCACCTTCCCGAACGAATCCGGCCCGCTGCGCCTCGCGGGCCCGGCAGGGGTGATCGAAGCGGCCGTCGAGCTGCCGAAGGCCGAGGACGTGCGGCGCGGCGTGGCCGTCATCGGCCATCCGCATCCGCCGGACGGCGGCACGATGAACAACAAGGTCGTGACCAGCATCGCCCGCGCGTTGGCCGAATCGGGCATCGCTTCGGTGCGCTTCAACTTCCGCGGCGTGGGCGCCTCGGAAGGCACGTACGACCAGGGCCGCGGCGAAACGCTCGACTTCCTCGCCGTGGCGCAGTGGCTGCAGGCGCAGCGCCCCAACGACGCGCTGTGGTTGGCCGGCTTCTCCTTCGGCAGCTGGGTGGCGCTGCGCGCCGCACGCCAGCTGCCGGTGCAGCAGATGGTCTGCATCGCGCCGCCGGTGGGCTTCCGCGATTTCACGGGCGTGCCGACGCCCTCGTGCCCGTGGCTGGTGGTGCAGGGCGAGCAGGACGACGTGGTCGATCCGCAGCAGGTCTTCGACTGGGCCGCCGCCGCCGAGAACCCGCCGACGCTCGTGCGCATGGCCGAGGCCGGGCATTTCTTCCACGGCCGCCTCGTCGACCTGCGCGGCGCCATCCGCAACGGCGTGCGCAAGAACCTGCCGCCGCTGCAGCACCAGGCCTGATCGCGCGATGCCGGGCCGGCCTTCGAAGCGCTATCTGGACGGCGTGGCCGAAGGCCGCTGGACGCAGG
>JAIXTZ010000239.1 GCA_027483745.1 Lysobacteraceae bacterium | reverse complement strand
TCGACGGCGCCGATGCGCTTCGGGGTGAAATCGAGGAAATCGAGCAACGCGCCGATGCGTTCCGCGCGGGCGTCGTCGGCCTCGACGACGAGGATGCGCGAATCGCTCATGCGCCGCCCTGCGCCATGCGGGCGCGCGATTCGATGACCGGCAGCAGCTCGGCGATGTAGTTGAGCTTGCTGATGAAGGCGTCGGCGCCGGCCCGCTGCGCGTGCTCGCGGTGTTCGACGTCGTCGAAATGCGAGGCGATCACCACGTAGGGCGGCTCGTCCTGCGCCTTGATCAGGCGGGTGGCCTGCAGGCCGCCCATCTCCGGCATGGCGAGGTCGAGGACGACGAGGTCCGGCTTGAGTTCATCCGCCATCGCGACGGCCTCGATGCCGTTGCGCCCACGGCCGACGATGGCCACGTGGTCCACGCGCCGCAGATGGCGCTCCGCCGCGTTGAGGAACGCGTCGTGGTCGTCGACGAGAAGCAGGCGGATCACGGTCATGGCACAGGGCTCGCGGCGCCGCGGGCGGCGTGGTGCCGGTCAGGCCGCGCGGGCCGCGAGGCCCCGCTGCCGCGCCGGCGGGATGTTCAGCTGCTCACGATACTTGGCGACGGTGCGGCGGGCCACCTGCACGCCGCGGCGGGCCAGCAGGGCGACCAGCACGTCGTCGGCCAGCGGCGCGGCCGGCAGCTCGGCCTCGATCAGCTTCTTCACCAAGGCCTTGATGGCCACCCCAGCGATCGCGCTGCCCTCCAGCTTCACGCCGAAGAAGCGCTTCAGCTCGAACAAGCCGCGCGGGGTCTGCAGGTACTTGCCGGTGGTGATGCGCGAGACGGTGCTCTCGTGCACGCCGACGTCGGCGGCGATCTCCTTCAGCGTGAGCGGCAGCAGACCCTCTTCGCCGCGCTCGAGGAAGGCCTGCTGGCGCGCCACCACGGCGCGGGCGACCTTGATCAGGGTGTCGTGGCGCTGGGCGATGCCGCGGGCCAGCCAGCGCGCCTCGTTCATCAGCGCCTTGAGGTGCTGCACGGAGGGCGAGTCGCCGGCTTCCGACAGCGCGCTCTCGTATTCGCTGGCCACGCGCACGCGCGGGGCGGTCTGCGGGTTCAGCGCCACGTGCCAGCGGCCGTCGGCCGGCCAGGCCACGACGTCGGGCAGCACGTGCACCTGCTCGTCGGCCAGCAGGGGCTCGCCCGGCTTGGGGTTCAGCGACTGGATGAGGCGGGCGGCGACGCGCAGCGCCTCCATCGGCGCGGCATGCGCGGCGGCCAAGGCCGGCCAATCGCGCTGGGCGACGAGGGCCAAGCTGCGGTCGATCATGTCGCGGGCGAGCGCCACACCTGCGTCCTTCGCCGGCAGGTCGTGGATCTGGGCCAGTAGGCACTCGCGCAGGTCGACGGCGGCGAGGCCGGCCGGCGTGCCGTGCAGCAGGCGCTGGCGGATGGCCTCGGAGCGGCGCGTGCGCAGGCCGAGCGTGGCGGTGATCTCGGCATCGATGGCATCGCGGTCGCCGGCGAGGTAGCCGGAATCCGCCGTGCGCTCCAGCCACGCGGCGGCGATGGCGAGATCGGCGTCCTTCAGTTCCATCGCCAGGCCTTCCAGCACCCGCAGGGCCGGGTCGTTGCTGACCGGCGCGGCGACGCGGGACAGGCGGTCTTCGCCTTCTTCCGGATCGAAACCGCTGCCCATGCCGGGCGTCGACCAGAGGTCGGGCAGCTCGTCGAACGCTGCCGTCTCCTGCGCCGCGCGCTCCTGCGGGGTGAGCTCGGGCAGCGGGGATTCGGACTCGTCCTCCTCGCGCTCCAGCATCGGGTTCTGGGCGAGCGCCTCGGCCAGCTCCTGCTCCAGCTCGAGGCCGGTGAGGCCGAGCAGGCGGATCGACTGCAGCACCTGCGCGTTGAGGCTCTGCGACTGGGACTGGGTGGCGGCGAGGCGGTTCTTCATGGCGGCACTTCCGAGGAGGTGCCGAAGCGGGATGCAAGGGGCGTGCCAACGGGGGCGGCGGGAAACCGGCGGGGCCGGGCGAGGCCACGGCCGCGGACCGGGCCGAATCGCGGGACGGGCGCGCACCGCCCCTCGACCAAGGGGGCTCAGGCCGTCGCGGAAGGAAGCCCCGGACCGAAAGGCCGCTCCCACGCCACGGCGCTCGCGGGAAGGGCGATCGGCGGCTGCGTCAGCGGGTTGTCGAACAGGGCGACCCACTCCAGCGCGGGCAAGCGTGCCAGCGACGCCGGCACCGCCTCGAAGTGGTTGGCCGCGAGATTGAGCTTCTTCAACGACCGCAACCCCTCGAACGACGCCGGGAGGGACGACAGCGCGTTCGAGTACAGGCTGATCTGCTCGAGGGCCTGCAGCTCGCCGATGCCCTCGGGCAAGGCCTCGAGGCGGTTCTTGTAGAGGCGGGTGGCGACGAGCTTGCGCAGCCGGGCGAAGGAATCCGGCAGCGCGCGCAGCTTGGTCAGCACGACGGTGAGGTAGCGGAGTTCCGACAGGTCGCCCAGGTCCTCCGGGAGCGCGGTGAACGGCGCGAAGCCCAAGCTCAGCGTGCTGAGGCCGACGCAGCGGAACACATCGGCCGGCACGTGGCGCAGGCCGGAGAGGTAGAGGTGCAGGGTGTCGAGCTGCGGCAGGCTCGAGAGCCCTTCGGGAAGGCCGCGCAGCCGGAGCTTGTGGAGATGCAAGCGACGCAGTCCGCGGAGGCCGTACAGGGCCTCGTCGATCTCCCGGATGGCGTTGCTGCCGAGGAACAGCTGCTCGAGGCCCTGCGCCCGGTAGACGAAGGCGGGGACGTGCTCGAGGGCGTTGCTGCCGAGGTTCAGGTCGCGAAGCCGCACGAGGCCGGCGAAAGACTCCGGCAGCGCCCCGAGCATGTTCTTGCGCAGGTCGAGGCGTTCGAGCGCGTCGAGGCCGGCGATGTCGGCGAGGATCGCCTCGCGTCCGCCCGCGCCGTGGTGGCGGAGGAGTCCGCCCCACGGCAGGGCCGGATCGTGCAGGGACAGCGAGACGCAGCGGTCCTCGTGGAACGCCGTGGCCAAGGGACGGCCGACGGCCGCCTCGATGCGCGCGACGCGGCGCCGGTCATCCATGGCGAATCCCCCACGCAGCGCCGAGCGCCCGGCCCCAGCGCTCCACGAACCCGTCGTCGAGCAGCGGAACCGTGTCGAGGGACAGCGGCGGGAAACTCTCCACCAGCCCCGCCGGGGCGAAATGGTGGCGGAGGATCGGGAGCAGGCCATGCCCGAACTCCTCGTAGCCGGTGTAGACGCCGATCTCGCAGAACGCCACACGGCAGCCGGCCCAGCCCTGCCAGGGATGGGCGACGATCGCGCGCTCGAGGGTGGCCTCCAACTCGCCGTCGCCATAGGTCGGGCTGCAGAGGACGAGGTCGTCGGCAGTGAATCCCGCCGGATCGGCCAGAAGCTGCTCCGCCGACCAGACGGCGCACGCGTCGCCGAGGACGGCCTGCAGCCGCTTCGCGACGCGGCGGGTCGTTCCGCCAACGGTGCCGTACAGGATCTTCATCCGGCCGTCCGCTCGTAGAGGGCGTTAACGCGGTAGGTGGACAGCTCGGGCGCCTGGCGCTCGACGCGCACGGCGAACCCGCGCTCGCGACCGACGGCTTCCAGCTCCGCCTGCGTCCACCAGCGGCCCATGCCGTCGAAGGTGCCGTCGCCGGAACGCTCGAGGGCCTCGTAGCGGGCCCGGCGCTCCGGCGTGTCGTAGAAGTTCCAGCGGTGCTCGTGGCCCGGGATGCCGGTCACGAGGAATCGCAGGGGTCGCCCCTCGGCAAGGGCATCGAGGGCATCGAGCACGCGACCGAAACTCTCCGGCGTGAAATAGCCGAGCGAATCGTTCATCAGCACCTTGTCGGGCGGACCGACGACGACGTCGCGCAGGGCGGTCTCGACATCCCCGACGACGTACTGGATGTTCGGCGCCGACTTGAAGCGGCGCGCGGCGTCGATCAGATGCTCCGCGAAGTCGATGGCGACGATCTCCTTCACGCAGCGGGAGAGCGCATGCGTCACGAGCCCGTTCCCGCAGCACAGGTCGACGAGGACCTCGCCGGGCGCCGGCTCGAGGGCGATGACGACCTGCCGGACCATGGCTTCGAACACCTCCGGTGGGACCGGCCGCTTCTGGACGGTCTTGCCCACCTGGACGAAGAGATCGGCCTCGCACCGCGCCTCGTCGGCCCGGTAGGTCCGCCAGAAGTCCCGCCACGCCTCGCTCATGCCGCCATCTCCTCGTCGATCAGGGCCCGCACCGCCGCCGCGGGGTGGAACGCCAAGGCATCAAGAACGGACAGGCTCGCGTCTTCCGGCAGTCCGCCGCGCGTCCACGCCCGCTTCCACGGCCGGACGAAACGCAAGCCCACCCCGATGGCGGCGAATCGCGCCGGGTCGTAGAGCGACACGCCCCCGGGAAGGTTGACGTACTCCGTGGCGCCTTCCCGGCGACAGATGTCGAGCACGCGCGCCTCGCCACGCAGATCGCCGTTCAGGTAGCCGCGGCTGCTGTCGACGAACGCCGGGGTGATGCCCAGCCTCGCGCACGTCGCGCGGACACTGCGCTTCGCCATCTCTGCGATGCCGGCCCCCTCGGCGTCGACGACCTCGCGCAGTAGCGCGACGGCCTCGGGACGATGCGGAGCTCGGGCGTAATGCTGCTCGAGGCTCATCACCAGCTTCCGGCGCCAAGGCCCGCCGGGAAGGACCCGAACCTCGTCGATCGGCGTGCGCTCCCCCACGCCCGTGACCGGCACGGTGAAGTAATCCGGCTTCCCACCGACCCACCAGCGGTTCCGGTTGACCCAGCCCTGCTTGATGAACTGGGCATCGTCGAGGAAGACGAAGCGATCCACGGACGCGGCCAGCGCGAAGTAGCCGAGATAGGGGAAGACATAAGGCTGCATGATCGCAAGGCGCATGCCCCGAAGCCCTCAGCCGCGGCGCGCGGGATCGGCGGCAAGCGCACGAAGGACGGCAGCCACCGTGTCGACCACGCCCTCGGGCAAGGTCGTGCCGGTCGGGAGCACCACCACGCGGTCGGCCACCTGTGCGGTGTTCGGCAACAGAAGGCCGGCGTGGGGATAGAGGTCGCGGAACGGCCGCATGTTGTGCGCGCCGGGCCAGAAGTACTTGCGGGCGAGGATGTTCTCGGCTTGCAACGCCTCGACGACGCGGTCGCGGGGAACGGGATACTCCGGGCCAAGCTCCATCACCACGTACTGGAAGTTGCTCTGCTCGCGGGGGTCGTACGGCAGCACGGCGACGCCCGGGATGCCCGCGAGGGCCTTGGTGTAAGCGCGGTGGTGCGCACGGTTGGCCTCGACCACGGCCTCCAGCGCATCGAGGTTGACCAGACCCATCGCTGCGCAGATCTCCGGCATCTTGCCGTTGGTGCCCACGTGCACCGCCTTGTCGAAGGTCTCGAAGCCGAAATTGCGCATGTAGCGCATCGTGCTGGCGAGGTCGTCCTCGTTCGTCGTGATGGCCCCGCCCTCGAAGCAGTTGAAGAACTTCGTGGCATGAAAGCTGAAGACCTCAGCACGACCGAAAGCGCCGATGCGGCGCCCGCGGTAACTGGCCCCGAAGGCATGGGCGGCATCGAACATGAGGGCGAGCTGGCGATGCCGGGCGATCTCGGCGAGCTCGTCCACCGGCGCGGCGCGACCCCACAGGTGGACGCCGATGATCCCGGTGGTGCGCGGAGTGATCATCCGCTCGACCGCCAGCGGATCCAGGTTGTGCGTGCGCGGGTCGACATCCGCAAAGACCGGCGTGATCTCCTGCCAGAGCAGGGCCTGAGCGGTCGCGACGAAGGTGTAAGAGGGAAGGATCACTTCACCCTTGAGGCCGAGAGCGCGGATTGCGATCTCCAACGCGATGGTCCCGTTGCACATCGCCACGACGTGGCGCACGCCGAGGTACTCCGCAAGGCGACGTTCCAGCTCCTGGACGAATGGCCCGTTGTTGGTCAGCCAACGCCGATCGAACATCTCGTTGACGTGAGCGAAGAACGCGGCACGGTCGCCGATGTTCGGCCGGCCCACGTGGACGACATCGGCGAAAGCGGGCGGTGCGCCGAAGAGGGCTAGGTCCTTCGTCGCACGAATGGCCTTGGTCACGAGTTGCTCCTTGTCGTCGTGGCTTGGTTCGGGCGGATTCGACGCCGCCAGAGATTCGGATCCATTGAAGTCGTGCGCGTTCATTCTCCCGCCTCCCGGGAAACCGCCCGGCGTTCGACCACCATGCTCTCCGGCGGGAGGCCCTCGCACCAGCGACGCCACGCGGTCCGGATCCCGTCCTCGAAACCGTGAATCGCCAAGGCGCTGTCCCCGACGCAGGTGCCTTGCATCCGGGTCCTCGCCGACGCGCGGATCTCCGCGAGTTCCGCCCAGCGCGCCGGGTTCGCCCAGTCCACCGCGAGGCGCACGAACGCGTCCTCGTCCTCGGCGATGAACGAACGAAGGCCGACCGTGGACATGATGGCGCTGCCGACCCGGGCCGGGAGCGTCCGACCGGCGAGCACGACGGTCGGAACGCCCATCCAAAGGGCATGGTAGGTCGTCGTTCCGCCCGCATAGGGAACCGCATCGAGGTTCAGGTCGACCTGGGCCTGCTTGCCGAGGTAATGCGAGTAGCCGCTGCGCTCGACGAACTCGATCCGTGCGGGATCCACGCCGTTCTCGAGGAACTGGGCGCTGAGGCGCTCGATGCCGTCGCCCTCCATCGCGCCGATGATCATCCGACTGCCGTCCACCGAACGGAGGATCCGGCTCCAGAGCCTGACGGTCGCGGGGCTGATCTTGTTGACCCGGTTGAAGCTCCCAAACGTGAACGATTCCTGCGTCAGGCAGGGCAAGCCGGAAATCGCCGGCGCGCGCGGCGAGGGCGTGAAGGCCGTGCTGGAGGGAATCAGCATCAGCGTCTCGCTGAACTGGTCGTCCAGCAGGCCCGGTGGCGCCCAGAAAACGTTGGCGATGTAGTAATCGATCCGCGACAGGCCCGTCGTCGCCGGATAGCCGATCCAGGTCACCTGAACCGGCGCCGGCTTCAGGGCGAACAGCGTGAGGCGGTTGAACGACGTGTGGCCGGAGAGATCGACGAGGATGTCGATGCCGTCCTGCCGGATCTTCTCCGCCGCGACCTCGTCGGACAGCGCGCTGATGTCTCGCCAACCGTCGCACAGCGTCCGGAGATGTTCGGTCGTGGCATCGGCTTTGTCGTTGCTGGCGTAGGCGTGGATCTCGAATCGCGAACGATCCATGTGCTCCCAGACCGGCGCGATGAAACTGGCGACGGCGTGGCCATAGAGATCGCCCGAGACGAAGCCGACCCGCAGCCGGCGCTCGCGGTCGCGCGCATTGTCGTGATGCTCGAAGGGCACCACGGCGCCTTCGACAATCTCCCCGAAGCGCCGATGCATGGCGAACAGCTCGGCCGGAGAGACCTCCGGTATGTGGGTGGCGCAGAACAGCGCCGCCGTCATGGCCGGCAGGTTGTCAGGTTCAAGGTCGCGCAGGCGCCAAAACAGTTCGGCGGCCCGCTCGTGCTTGCCGGCGAGCAGGCAGGCGACCGCCAGCTCAGCGACACGGGAGTACTGATCGGGCGCCGCATGCAGTGCTTCTTCGAGTAGAGGCACCGCCTCGAGACCACGGTCGTTGGTCCGCAGGAATATCCCGAGCGCATACGCCACCCGATGGTCCGTAGACCCAAGCGCTCGAGCCTTGCGCAACAGCGCTTCGGCGTCCTTCGCGCGCTTCGCCTCCATCATCAGCAGGCCTTGGTTGACCAGAGCACGGACGTTGTCGGGCTGCAGGGCCAACACCCTCGCATAGGCCGATTCCGCCTCGTCGATGCGGCCGAGGCCATTGAGCGCAATGGCGAGGTTCATGGCCACATCGATGTTCGCCGGGTCGAGATCGCAGGCGATCCGCAGGGCCTCGAGCCCGCCGCTCTCCAACTCGGCCACGGGATGGCTGGCGCCAAAGATCCGCCACGCGAACGCGCACAGCGGGAAACGCTGGAGCAAGGTCTCGGCACCGGCTTTCGCCTCGGCGAAGCGCCTCGCGACAAAGGCCTCGCGCAAAACCATGAGCTCGCCCTGCGGGGCGAGCGCCGCTTTGTCCGCGGCTTTCCCGCTGGCACGCACGCGGTCGGTCAGGGCCGCCAAGCGGCGATCGCGCAGGCGCTTCTCGAAGGCGTCGCCGACCGCCGCGGGCAAGCCCGACTGCAGGGCGCGATGGAGGATGCGATGGACGGCCTCGACGTGCCCGACCTGGAACAGGGCTTCAAGCTGGCTGATCCAGTATTCCTTCTCCCACGGTCGGAGCTTGATCGCCCGCGCGAAGCGCGGCATGGCCGCCACCCAGTCGCCCTGCTGGGCATGGAGCCATGCAAGGCCGTGTTCGGCGTCCGGCGAGTACGGATTGGCAGCGAGCGCGTCGAGATAGGCCCGCTTCGCCTCCTCCAGCCGCCCGGCTTCATGCGCCGCCGTGGCGCGATCGAAATGCGCCTGGCCGGCAACAGCATCGGGCAAGGGGATCTCGCGGACAGGAAGGGCCATGGCCATGCGGAGGGTCGTGGATGGAGGATACCCCTCGCCGTGCAAGGGCCATGCCGCAAGCAGCGGTCCTCGCTAGTTCAGCCGCGCCGCTGGGCGGCCAAAGCGCGACGATGCAGCCGGAACACGTGGCGCTCCAGCAGGTCCTGCAGTCCGGGCTCGAGGTCGTCGAAGGCCCACCAGCAGTGGGTCGCGTCGACGGCGAGGCGGCGGACCGGCAAGGCGACCAGCAGGGGAAGGCCATCACCGGGCTGCCACTCTAGGACCGCCTCGGTGGCGTCGATCGACGCGTCGATCGCGAGGCGGACGCCCCGCGCGCTCAGGCGGACCGGCATGGCCGCCGGCACCGTCAAACCCGGGAGCGCATGGGCAAGGAGCTGCATCGCAAGGTCCAGCTTGGCCTCCAGGCGGCGCAAACCCGGGTCCGGCGGATGCGCCGGGTCTTCGGGTTCGGCCCGCCGCTCCTCCACCTGCGCGAGATCACGCAACAGGCGCTCCGCGGCGTCACCGGCCCCTGCGGGGAGCGGTCCGGGCCGGAGCGCCATGCGCGCGACGAGGTCGCAGGCGACGGCGCCCTCGAACAGCAGGGCGTCGGCGGCGGGCTCAGGCACCGGCGGTGCCCAGGTAGGCGCGCGCGGCGTTGCCGCCCTTGCGGACCTGCGACAGCTCGCTGGACACGCCCTTCTGGACGGCCTCCAGCGCGTCGAGCAGTTCCCGCTGGCCGATGGCCAGCGTTTCCATCTCGCTGGCGGCCAAGGACCCGGCCTCGCAAGCGACGCGGACCGCCCCGTCATGCGCCCGCAGCGCCGCCTCGGCGGCGGCGATGTCAGTGCCCGCAAGTGCGTCGCGGGCCTCTCGCAGGGTGCGCAGCGCGGTCTCGAAGTCGGCCATGCTCAGGCGGGCTTGATCTGCTTCCATGCCGCATGCACGTCGTCAAGCAGGCCGGCGATCTCGCCGAAGCCCTTCGCGTCGTTGGCGGCATTGGCGGCGACAACGCCCCGGGAGGCGTAGTCGTACAGGGCCTCGAGGCGAGCGGCGATGTCACCGCCCTGCGCGAAATCGAGGCAGCCCGACAGCGAGTCGATGATCGCCCCGGCCTCCGACGCCGCTTTGGCCTTGCGTGCGAGGTCGCCACTGGCGATGCAGGCCTCAGCCGTGCGCAGGCGCTGAATGGCGCCCTCAAGCATGAGCTCGATCAGGGTGTGCGGGTCGGCCTCATGGACGCGGGTCTCGACGGCGGTGGTGCGGTAGGCGGCGGCGGGGTGTCGGGGGTTCATGCGGGTCATCCGGCGCCGGGCAGGCGCGCGAGTTCCTGGGCGAGGAAGGAGGAAGTGGATTGCAATTGGGCGACGAGACCATCCAGCGCCGTGAACTGACGCCGGAAGCCCTCCTCGATGCGACTGATGCGGGCGTCGAGGCGGTCGCGGTCGCCCTGCAGCCCGCGGAGGCGGTCGTTGATGGCCTTGGTGCGGGTGTCGATCAGGCCCGTGTTGGCGGCGACGGCGCCTTCGAGCCGGGCGCCGAGCATGTTGCCCAGGCTGTTGGCGGCGTCCTTGTCGAACAGTCGCTGCACCACCGTGGGGTCAGCGGCAAGCGCGGCGTCGAGCCGGGCGGTATCAATGGTGAGCGAGCCGTCCTTGCTGCTGCGGATGCCGAGGGCCGACAGCTGGGCGAAAGCATCACCGACGGCACCGCGGAGCTGCTGCTGCAGGCCGCGGACGGCGGCGTCGCCGACCAGCGGCCCCCCCGTCCGGGTCTCCGCGTTGAAGTTGTTGGCGCTGCGCAGCGCGGTCAGAGCCGCGTTGTAGGCGCCGACGAAGGTCTGTACCGCGGTACGGACGTTGCCATTGTCGGTGGCGATATCGAGGGTGAACGCCGTGCCGACCTGCGCTTTGGTGAGGTCGAGGGTGACCCCGTCGATGAGGTCGGTGAGGCGATTGCTGTCTGCACTGCGGGCGACGCCATCGACCCGCACCAGCGCATCGGTGGCCGGCGTGGTCACCTGCAGGCCGGTCGGGAAGGTCGGCGGACTGCCGTTGACGAAATCGGCGATGGTGCCGGTGGCGTCGATCGTGATCGCGCCCGCCGTCCCGGCCTTGGCCGCGTTCAGGACCAGCACGCTGCCGGCGTTGCCGTTGACCACGGTGGCCGACAGCCCGCGCCCGCCGGTGGCGGTGTTGATGGCGTCGCGCAGGCCGGCCAGCGTGTTGGTGGCGCCGAGCGTGACATTGAAGGTCTCGCTGCCCACGGTGAAGGACAAAGTGCCGGTGCCGAGGTCGGCGGACGGCGATACCGCGGCGCTCTGGCGCTTCTGGGCCGCCGCCAGCGATGCGACTTCGATGCTGTAGCGGCCGAGGGCGGCCGTGCCCGATGCGGAGGCGGTGAAACCGGCCTCCGCCTGCACCGTCGTCCGACGGCTGACCGTCGCGGCATTGCCGTCGAGCGCGTTTGCGGCCGTCCGCAGGCTCGAAAGCGCGCCGCGGATCTGGTTGAACGCCGCCAAGTCAGCACGCGCGTCGGATTCGATCCGGGCGAGGCGCCGGTCCTGCGGCGCGCGTTCGGCCGCCACCAGCTGCGAGACGAGCTGCGTGACGTTGATGCCCGATCCGATGCCGGGGCTGGAAAGCGAACCCATAACCTTCTCCTGCGCTCCACTGGGTATCGGCTGCGGTCCCGGGGCCTGAAGCTACGCCGCCAGGACCGCAGGCGCCAGTGGACGACGGTTCAGCCCCGCAGCAGGGTCAGGACGTTCTGCGGGATCTGATTCGCCTGGGCCAGCATCGCCGTGCCGGCCTGCTGCAGGATCTGCGTCCTCGTCAGTTCGGCGGTTTCGCGGGCGTAGTCCGCGTCGCGGATCCGGCTGCGGGAGGCGGTCAGGTTCTCCGACGACGTCGTCAGATTAGCGATGACCGACGAGAAGCGGTTTTGCACCGCGCCGAGATCGGCCCGCGCCCCATTCACCGTGGTCAGGGCCTTGTCGATGATGGCCAAGGCCTGGCCGGCACCGGCGACGGTCGAGATATCAAGTTCATCAAGGAACACCGGATTCGAGGCCGGCGACACCGTGGTCGCCGCGATGTTGCCGGCATTCGAAAGGCCCGTGGCACCCGTCAGCGTGCCGAAGTTGACCGCAAAGCCGGAGAACGCTCCAGCGGAGTCGACCGCTTCGCGGACCGACGTAAAGGTGATGTCCGCCCCGTTGACGCTGGCAAACAGCCCCGTCTCGCCGATCTTGGCGTTGATCGCGGCGGCGACCTTCCCGGCGACGATGTCGGCCGTGTCGCCATTGGCGATGGCCACGTCGTCGATGATCACGGCCGCCGACAAGCCGCCGCCGGAGACGCTGATGCCGGTGATTGTCCCCGCCGCCGTCGCGGTGCCCGCGAAGTCCGTCGCCGTACTGAACGTGTCGAAGATGCCGCCGCCGAGCGCCTCGGCGCGGGTGTCGGCCGTTTCCGTGATGGCGATGGCCTGGCCGGCGTTGGCGCCGACCTGAAAGATCTGCGCCGTGAAGGACCCGTCCAGCAGCTTCGTGCCGTTGAAGTCCGCCTGTTTCGCCACGCGGTCAACTTCGTCGATCAGCTGCTGCACTTCCGCGTTCAGGGCGCGGCGATCGCCGTCGCTGTTGGTCGCGTTCGCCGACTGCACCGCCAGCTCGCGGATGCGCTGCAGGTTGTTGCCGACCTCGCCCAGCGCGCCTTCCGCCACCTGAGCGAGCGAGATGCCGTCGTTGGCGTTGCGGGCCGCCTGGTTCAGACCGCGGATCTGCGTGGTGAAGCGCTCCGAGATCGCCAGGCCGGCGGCGTCGTCGCGGGCACTGTTGATGCGAAGGCCTGACGACAGGCGTTGGATGGTGGTGGCCAGCGTGGCGCTGTTGGTGGACAGATTCCGCTGGGCATTCAGCGAAATCGTGTTCGTGTTGATGATGCTCATGACCGGGAATCCTTAATGGATGTTGGGAAGGGTCCGGCAGCCGGTGGGGACGGGTCGCGGAGGACGTACCCGTCCGCCCCCTGCCCTGACAACAGCGGCCACTGCTCGCCGAACAAACGGACCCGCGACGGCGCCCGCTGGCCCGGCGGTGTTCCGTCGAGCCACTCTCCGTGTTGCAAGGCTCGTGCCATGGCGCGCCAAAACGACGACGCCCCCGGACCAGGCCGGGGGCGTCGAGGGGCAGAGGCCGGCCTCGCGGCCGATCAGGCTTACCGCAGCAGCGAGAGGACGTTCTGCGGGATCTGGTTGGCCTGGGCCAACATCGCCGTACCGGCCTGCTGCAGGATCTGCGTGCGGGTCAGCTCGGCGGTTTCCTTCGCGTAGTCC
>JAIXTZ010000090.1 GCA_027483745.1 Lysobacteraceae bacterium | reverse complement strand
GCTGCTGCGTCGCGGCACCCGCCTGTCCGTGCTGCCGGTCACCGCCGCGCAGTGGAAACACATCCTCACGCTGGAGAAGCAACGCCCATGAGCACCGCCGACGAACAGAAACGCGCCTCGGCGCTCAGGGCCCTCGAGTACGTCGAGGACGGCATGATCGTCGGCGTCGGCACCGGGTCCACGGTGAAGCACTTCATCGACGGCCTTGGCGCATGGAAGGACCGCATCGAGGCGGCCGTCTCCAGCTCGGAGCAGAGCACCGCGCAACTGAAGTCGCTCGGCATCCGCGTGATGGACCTCAATGCCGCCGGCCCGCTGTCGCTCTACGTCGACGGCGCCGATGAATGCGACCCCCACAATCGGCTGATCAAGGGCGGTGGCGCGGCGCTGACGCGCGAGAAGATCATCGCCGAGGCGAGCAAGACCTTCGTCTGCATCATCGACAAGGCGAAGGAAGTCGACGTGCTCGGCCGCTTCCCGCTGCCGGTCGAGGTGATCCCGATGGCGCGCTCGCTCGTGGGCCGCAAGATCGTCGCCCTGGGCGGCCAGCCGGTGTGGCGCGAGGGCGTCACCACCGACAACGGCAACTGGATCCTCGACGTGCACAACCTGCGCATCGTCGATCCCCTCACGCTCGAGCGCGAGCTCAACCAGATCCCGGGCGTGGTGACCTGCGGCTTGTTCGCGCGTCGCGCCGCCGACGTGGTGATCAGCGCCGGCAACGTCCGCCAGAACCGCTGAGCCTCAGCCTTTCGCGGCCTCGGCCATCGCCTGCTGCTGCGCCTGCAGGCGCAGCATGGCCGCCAGTCCACCGTGGATCGCGCTGACGTCGTACTCGAGGCGCGAGAGCACGAAAGCGGCGGCGGCGGAGCGCTCACCGGTATTGCAGTAGACGATCACCGGACGGCCGGGGGGCAGGCGCCCCGGCGCGTCTTCGCGCAACCGCGCCAGCGGGATGTTCAGCGCACCGGAAATCGATCGCTGCGCGACCTCTTCCGGCAGGCGCACGTCGAGCACGACCGCACCTTCTTGGGCTTTTTTCGCCGCCTCGGCGGGCAGCAGCCACCGGATCACCGGAGGCTTCAACAGCGCATCGAAATCCGCGCGGGAAAGCCTGAGCAGACGACCACCTTGCAGCATGCGGACGGTGGCGTTGCGCGGCTGGTTCGAGAGCAGGCCGTCCTCGCCGAACGCATCGCCCTCCGCGAGATAGGCGACCACTTTCGGCGCGCCGTCCAGCGTCTTGGTCACCGAGGCCGTGCCCTCGCGGATCACGTAGAAATCGCCGGGCACGTCACCTTCGGTCACGACCACGTCGCCCGGCGCCACGGGCTGCTCGACGAAGGCCTGGAACAGCTTCTCGAGGTTGCCCGTGGGCAAGCGACTGAACGCCGGCGCCTGCAGCAGCCGGTAGGCCCAGTCGTTCCCGTTAGCGCGCTCGTCGAAGAATCGGAAGCTGGGCTGGCGGCTGATCTGGTCCCAGGCGATCAGCTTCTCGACCTGACGGCGGTTCAAGCGCAGCAAGCGCGCGTCGCGGCTCTCGACCGTCGCGCGGAAACGCCGCGGCACCGCGTCGTTGAGCGGATAGCGCCCATGCACCGGTGAGTCGGCCTGATGCAGGGTCCTGCGCCCGTCCGGGTAGTCGCAGCGCACGTCGCCGCGGATCACGTAGACGGTGTCGTCGTCGATATCGCCGGCATCGAACACCACGTCGCCGCGGCCGACGGTGTGCTCCACGGCCTCGCGTGCAAGGTACTGCCGCGTCTCCGGTCGGAGGCCGCCGAGGGGGAAGAGCGGGGCGAGTTCCTGGCTTGCGACGGTCATGGTGGGCATCCTCCGGGCAGGCCCTCAGGATGCGTCAAGGTGTCACGAAACAACAAACGCACCAAAGCAAAACGGCCCCGAAGGGCCGTCTTGGTCGCTGCTGGTTTGGCAGCCCGTGATGGATTCGAACCACCGAATGCCTGAGTCAGAGTCAGGTGCCTTACCGCTTGGCTAACGGGCTGTGGATCCAGAGCACCCGCGCCGGCAGGGCCGGCGCCGGGTCGAAGCTTAGCGCTTCGAGAACTGCGTGGCGCGGCGGGCCTTGTGGAGGCCGACCTTCTTACGCTCGACTTCGCGGGCGTCGCGGGTCATGTAACCGGCCTTGCGCAGCTCCGGCTTCAGCGTGTCGTTGTACTCGACCAGCGCACGGGCGACGCCGAGGCGGATGGCGCCGGCCTGACCGGTGGTGCCACCGCCTTCGACCGTCACAAGGATGTCGAACTGCTCGGTGGTCTTCGTCAACTCGAGCGGCTGGCGCACGATCATGCGCGAGGTCTCGCGGCCGAAGAACTCGTCGAGCGGACGGCCGTTGACGGTGATGTTGCCCGTGCCCTTGCGCAGGAACACGCGGGCGGTCGAGGACTTGCGGCGGCCGGTGCCGTAATTCTGCTGGAGTGCCATGTGCGGTCTCTTTTACAGGTCCAGCGGCTTCGGCTGCTGGGCGGTGTGCGGGTGCTCGGCGCCGGTGTAGACCTTGAGCTTGCGGAACATCGCGCGGCCCAGCGGGGTCTTCGGCAGCATGCCCTTGACGCCGATCTCGATCACGCGCTCGGCGTGACGATCAAGGGCCTGCTCGAGGGACTCGGACTTCAGGTTGCCGATGTAACCGGTGAACCGGTAGTACATCTTGTCCTTCAGCTTGTTGCCGGTGACCGCGATCTTGTCGGCGTTGATGACCACGAAGTAGTCACCGGTGTCGACGTGCGGACTCCAGGTCGGCTTGTGCTTGCCGCGCAAACGGAACGCCAGTTCCGAGCACAGGCGGCCCAAGGTCTTGCCGGCCGCATCGACGACGAACCAGTCGCGCTGGACGGTCTCGGCCTTGGCGCTGACGGTCATGCTCTTCATGACAGCTCCAGAAAGCGAATAGTGAAAGGGTAGATGAAAAAGGATAGCTGGCCGCCCGACCCTTTGCAAGGGGCAGGAGCGTGTCCGGCGTTCAGGTTCCCGCCCGGAACCGGAGTTCACAGGGCGTGGCTGGCGCGACGGCGCGAGGGTGGGCGAGCATACGGCATCGCCGCCCGCCACTCCAGAGCACCGTGCCCATCCCCACGCTCATCCGTGACAACCGTCCGCTCGACCACTGGCTCGGCGAGCTCCAGGGCGCCCTGAATACCGTGTTCGCGCGGCCCGAGGCGCAGCGCACCAACCCGGGCGAAGCGCATGCGGAGGCCGACCTCGACGAGGCCGCCCGCCGCCATGCGGCCGGGCTGATGCGCATCAACCACACGGGCGAAGTCTGCGCGCAAGCGCTGTACTCGGGGCAGGCCGCGGTGGCGCGCGATCCCGCGGTACGCGCCCAGCTGCGCGAAGCCGCGCAGGAGGAAACCGACCACCTCGCCTGGTGCGCCGACCGCCTCGACGAGCTCCACAGCCGCCCGAGCCTGCTGAATCCGCTCTGGTACGCCGGCAGCTATGCCATCGGCGTGGCCGCGGGCCTGCGTGGCGACGGCTGGAACCTCGGCTTCGTGGTCGAAACCGAACGCCAGGTCGAAGCGCATCTGGCTGAACACCTCGAGACGCTGCCCGAGGGTGATGCCCGCTCGCGCGCGGTGCTGGCGGTGATGAAGGCCGACGAAGCGCGGCATGCCGACCACGCGCTCGAAGCCGGCGCACGCACGTTGCCGACGCCCATCCCACAGGCGATGGCGGCCGTTTCGAAGCTGATGAAAGCGACCGCCTATCGGCTCTAGGCCGCGGTGAGCTTCAGCCCGATGATTCCGGCGAGGATCAGGCCGACGCAGAAGGCGCGCGGCCACGTGGCCGGCTCGGAGAACAGCAGCACGCCGGCAATGGCGGTACCAACGGCGCCGATGCCCACCCACACCGCGTAGCCGGTACCGAGCGGGATCTCGCGCAGGGCGCGGGCAAGGCACCAGAAGCTGGCGCCCATCGCGGCGATGGTGATCGCGCTGGGCCCCAGCCGGCTGAAGCCCTCGCTGTACTTCAGCCCGATCGCCCAGACGATCTCGAACAGGCCGGCCGCCAGCAACCAGAGCCAGGCGGCGCCCATGGTCCGGTCAGGTCAGGTTGCGGCCGTGGAACAGCTCTTCGATCTCGCGCTTCAGCTGCGTCTCGATGCGCATGCGGTCCTTGAAGCTGAGGTTCTTGGCCTTTTCCTCGAACAGGTAGGTGTCGAGGTCGAACTCCTTCAGGTGCATCTTCGTGTGGAAGATGTTCTCCTGGTAGACGTTCACGTCGATCATCTCGTACTTCGACTTGATGGGCTTCGCGAGGAAGTCCTGGATCGAGTTGATGCGATGGTC
>JAIXTZ010000011.1 GCA_027483745.1 Lysobacteraceae bacterium | reverse complement strand
TCCGGAGCGGAGGTGAGGCGGCGAAGGACGAGCAGGCTGTGGGCCGGGACGAGCACGGCCGGGGACGCGAGTGTGGTGGTGAGGACGCCCGGTGGGAACGTGCCGGAGGTCTCCAGCAATACGGTCCACGGGCCATCCGGCAATTCGAAGGGGCGATCGCTGTCGCCCGGGTTGAAGGCGAGGCAGCCGCGCGGCGCGGTCGCGCCGGCGGCGCGAAGCTGGCAGGCGAAGGCGCCATCGCTGGCGTCATGCCAATCGTCCACGCGCATGTCGCTGCCGTCGGGGCGCAGCCAGCGGATGGTCGGGTCGTCGTCGCCCGGCTCGGGCAGGAACCATGTGGGCCAGCGCAGGTAGGCCTCGCTGGCGCGCAGCGCGACGAGCTGCGCGATCAGCGCGCCCGCGTCGTCATCGGTCCCGAGGCCGGCCCAGTCGATCCAGCCGGTGGCGTTGTCCTGGCAGTAGGCGTTGTTGTTGCCGGCCTGCGAGTTCGCGACTTCGTCGCCGGCCAGCAGCATCGGCGTGCCCTGCGCCAGAAGGGTGGTCGCGAGCAGCGCGCGGCGCACGCGGCGACGGCGCGCGAGGAGGGTGGCATCGTTGGTGGGACCTTCCACGCCGAAGTTCGTGCAGACCTCGTGCGCGTGGCCGTCACGGTTGTGCTCGCCGTTCGCTTCGTTGTGCCGTCGCGCGTAGGCGACGACGTCGGCCAGCGTGCGGCCGTCATGCGCGCTCACGTAGTTGATGCTGGCCTGCGGGCGGCGCTGGCCATGCTGGAACAGGTCGCTCGACGCGGTGAAGCGTTTGGCGAATTCGCTGCGCGGCACCGGGGCCCGCGGGTGGCCGTCGGCCGTGGCGGCCGCGCCCAGCCAGTAGCCGCGCACCGCATCGCGGAAGCGATCGTTCCACTCGGCGAAGCGGCCGGGGAAGCGGCCGAGCTGGTAGCCCTCGAAACCGGCATCCCAAGGCTCGGCGATCAGGTGAACCTGCGCCAGCGTCGGGTCCTGCCGCAGCGCGACGAAGAACGGCGCGGAAGGATCGAAGCCGTGGCGCGTGCGGCCCAGCGCGGCGCCGAGGTCGAAGCGGAAACCGTCGACGCCCATCGTCTCCACCCAGTAGCGCAGCACGTCGAGCGCGAACTGGGTGGTGCGCGGGTGGATCAGGCGCAGGGTGTTGCCGCAGCCGCTGACGTTTTCGTAGCGGCTGCGGTCGTCGCCGACGAGGCGGTACCAGCTGGCGTTGTCGAGGCCACGGAAGCTGAGCGTGGCGCCGTGCTTGTCGCCTTCGGCCGTGTGGTTCAGCACCACGTCGAGCACGACGTCGAAGCCTTCGCGCTGCAGGGTGGCGACCATCCGTCGGAATTCGCCGATGGCGTCTTGCGGACGATGGCAAAGACGCCGCGCGGGGCAGAAGAAGGCGAGCGTGTTGTAGCCCCAGTAGTTGCGCAGGCCGCGCTCGACCAGCGGCGCTTCGTCAAGCCACGCCATCACCGGCATCAGCGACAGCGTGGTGACGCCCAGTGACTTCAGGTGCGCGATGGACGCCGGGTGGGCGAGGCCTTCGAAAGTGCCGCGCAGTGCCTCGGGGATGCCCGGCAGCTGCATGGTGAAGCCGCGCACGTTCAGCTCGTAGAGCACGCTGTCGCGCAGCGGGCGGCGCGGGCGCGAGGCGGCTCGCACGGCGAGGCCGTCTGCCAACATTTGCGGATCGGACACCACGCGTCCCTTCAGCGCCAGCGCGGCGTTGTCGCGGGTGTCGGGCTGGCGGCCCTGCGGGTGGCTCGCCGCCCAGCCGTGGTGCTCGGGGCGCCATTCGAACTCACCGACCAGAGCGCGTGCGTAGGGGTCGAGCAGCAGCTTGGCCGGATTGAAGCGATAGCCGGACTCCGGCTGGTAGCGCCCATGGGCGCGGAAACCGTAAACCAACCCGGGGCCGGCGCCTTCGAGGCGGCCGTGGAACACGCCGTCCTCGCCCGCGTGCAGCGGCAGGCGCTCGAGTTCGCGCGTGCCGTCGTCGCTGAACACGCAGAGCTCGATGCGCTTGGCGCGCTGCGAGGCCACGGCGACGTCCACGCCGCCGTCGCGCACGTGCGCGCCCAGCGGCGCATGCGGGCCGGGCAGGAGCGTGTGCCTTGGCGCCGCGATGACGGCCGCGTTCGTGCTCATGCCGGGCGCAGCACCACGGTGGCGAGTGGCGGCAAGGTGAGGGTGAGCCCGCCGTCCTTCGCCTTCAGCACGCCGCCGCCATTGCCGAGGTCGCTGCCGCCGTAGTGGCGCGAGTCGGTGTTCAGCGCTTCGCGCCAGGCTTTTGGCGCACCCTTCGGCAGCGGCAGGCGGTAGCCCTCGCGCGGCACGGGGGTGAAGTTGCAGGCGACGAGAGCGATGTCGCCGGCACCGTCATGCCGCGCCCACGCGAACACGCTCTGCTCGCGGTCGTCGCCGACCAGCCACTCGAAGCCGGCGGCCTCGCCGTCGAGCGCATGCAGGGCCGGTGCCTCGCGATACAGGGCATTGAGGTCGCGCACGAGCTCGCGCACACCGGCGTGATGCCCGTACTGGAGCAGATGCCAGGGCAGCGGTTCGGCATCGCGCCATTCGGTGCCTTGGGCGAACTCCTGGCCCATGAACAGCAGCTTCTTGCCGGGGTGCCCCCACATGAAGCCGTAGTAGGCGCGCAGGTTGGCGAAGCGCTGCCACTCGTCGCCGGGGCAGCGGCCGAGGATCGAGCCCTTGCCGTGCACCACTTCGTCGTGGGACAGCGGCAGCATGAAGTTCTCGCTGAAGGCGTACACGAGGCCGAAGCTCATCCGGTCGTGGTGCCAGCGCCGATGCACGGGCTCTTCCTGCAGGTAGCGCAGCGTGTCGT
>JAIXTZ010000341.1 GCA_027483745.1 Lysobacteraceae bacterium | reverse complement strand
GTGGTGGTCGCCGCGAGCTCCAGCCAGGCCAACCTCGACAAGGCCGGCGTGCAGGCTATCTTCCTCGGCCGTACGGCCCAGGTCGGTGGCCAGCCGGCCGTCGTCGTGTTCCAGAAGGGCGCCACCCGCGCACCGTTCGAGTCCGGTGTCGTCGGCCGCGCCGGTGCGCAGCTGACCTCGCACTGGTCGCGCCTCGTGTTCACCGGCCGTGCCAAGGCGCCGGAGGACCTCGCGGACGACGCCGCGGTCAAGGCCAAGGTGGCCTCGACCCCGGGCGCCATCGGCTACATCAGCGACGACGCCGTGGACGCCTCGGTCAAGGTGCTGTTCGACTTCTGATCGCACCGCCCGTGGCATCGGCAGCGCCCGCCCCCCGAGGCGGGCGTTGTCGTTTCCGGCACCGCGGTTTGCGTCGGCCGGGCGGCAAACGGCAGGCTTGCCGGATGGACCTGACGCCCTTCCCCGCCAACGCGCCACGGCGACTGCTCGTCGGCTTCAGCGGCGGGCGCGATTCGACCGCCCTGCTGCACCGGCTGGCGACGCTCCCGGAGGCGCCCTGGGCCGGGCTTCGCGCCATCCACGTGCACCACGGCCTGCATGCCGACGCGGACGACTGGGCGGACGATTGCCGAGCACGCGCTGCCCACTGGGGCATCGAGTGCGCCGTGCGCTGCGTCGAGGTGCAAGCCGCAGGGCGCGGTCTCGAGGATGCCGCACGCGAAGCACGCTATGCCGCCTTCGACGCGGAACGTCGCGCCGACGAGTGCCTGGTGCTCGCCCACCACCGCGACGACCAGGCGGAGACCGTTCTGCTGGCGCTGATGCGCGGCAGCGGCGAGCGCGGGCTGTCGGCGATGCGCGACTACGCCGTCGATGCCCGCGGGCCGATCTGGCGCCCTTTGCTCGCCACGCCCGGTGCAGCGGTGGCGGACTACGCCACACGGCATGGGCTGTCATGGATCGAGGATCCGTCGAACCAGGACGAGCGGCTGTCGCGGAACCATTTGCGCCATGCCGTCCTGCCGCTGGTACGCCGCCGCTGGCCGCAGGCGGACGCGGCGCTCGCCGCGAGCGCCCAGCGCCTTGCGGAGGCCGACGCATTGCTTCGGGCGCAGGCGCAGCGAGACCTTGCCACCGTGCTGGGCTTGAGCGACGACGTCGTCGACGCCTCGGCGCTGCGCGCCCTGCCGCCGGAGCGGGCCACGCGCGCGCTGCGGCAGTGGGCGGAATCACGGAAGGTGCGACTGACCGGCGACGCGATCCGCCGTGTGCTCGGCGACTGGGCGCGGCAGCCGGCCGGCCGAGCGCTCCGGCATCCGATGGGCGACGCCACGCTGCGTCAGTGGGGCGGACGCCTCTGGCTCACGCCGCACGAATCGACGGAGCCCGCCACAGACGCGCACGCCACCGCGCCACTCTCCCAGCCCGCATGGGACGGCCGCGAGCCGCTTCGGCTGGGCCCGGGCACCGATGGCGCGGACCGGGGCACGCTGCGGCTGCTCGGCGCCGAGGGTTTCGATGCACCACTGCGGCTGGTGGCCCGGCGCAACGCCCCCGCGCGCTTGCGTGCCGCGGGCGACCGCCACGCGCGCACGCTGCAGACGCATTTCGCCACGCTCGGTGTGCCGCCCTGGGCACGCGACGACGTGCCCTTGCTCATCGATGCGGAAGGCGAACTGCAGGCCTTGGGCGATCTCGCCTATGGGGCCGCGCTCGACGGCTGGCTTCGCGCCCGCGGTGCGCGACTGCTTTGGCAGCCCGCCGACCCAGCCGGGTAAACTGCGGCCATGAGCCCGACCCCGACGCCGCCGCAGGATTTCGAGCGCGCCCTCGATGAACTCGAGGCGCTGGTGCAACGACTGGAAGGCGGCGACCTGAGCCTCGAGGAATCGCTCGGCGCCTACGAGCGCGGCGTCGCCCTCTACCGGCAATGCCAGGGCGCGCTGGAGCAAGCCGAACTGCGCATCCGCCTGCTGGCCGATCCGGCCGACCCGGGCAGCGCGCGCGAGTTCCGCGCCGATGCGGAGTAAGGCCACGCTCGACGCGTGGCGCGAACGCGTCGACGCCGCGCTGGCGCGACAACTCCCCGACGAGACGCTGGAGCCCCGCACCCTCCACGCCGCGATGCGTTACGCGGTGCTCGGCGACGGCAAGCGGCTGCGTCCCCTGCTGGTCTATGCGGCCGGCGCCGCGCTGGGTGCTCCGCCCGAAGCAACGGGCGACGACGCGCTGGACCACGCCGCCATCGCCATCGAACTCGTCCACGCGTACTCGCTGGTGCACGACGACCTGCCGGCCATGGACGACGACGCGCTACGCCGCGGACGGCCCACGGTGCACATCGCCTTCGACGAAGCCACTGCCATCCTGGTCGGCGACGCGCTGCAATCGGAAGCCTTTCTCGTCCTCTCTGCCGCGCCGGCCCCGGCCGACGCGGTCCGGGCCGCGCTGCGCGAACTCGCCCACGCCGCCGGCTCGCGCGGCATGTGCGGCGGCCAGGCCATCGACATGGCGATGACCGGCCAGTCGCAGGCGCTGGAGGCCCTCGCGACGATGCACCGGATGAAGACCGGCGCGCTGATCGAAGCCGCCGTGGTGATGGGCGGCCTGCTGCGCGGTGCGGACGCCGCGACGATCGACGCCCTTCGCCGTGTTGGTGCCCTGCTCGGCCTCGGCTTCCAGATCAAGGACGACCTGCTCGATGCCGAGGCGGATTCCGCCACGCTGGGCAAGACCGCCGGCAAGGACGAAGCACAGGGCAAGAGCACCTACGTGACCCTGCTCGGCCTCGACGGCGCCCGCGCGCGGCTCGACGCGGTGGCGCGCGATCTCGACGCGGCGCTGGTGCCGTTCACCGGCTCCGGAAACGACAACGGCCAGGCCCTCGCGGACCTGGCCGTCATGGCCGTGCGGCGTTCGCGCTGATTACTTGATCAGGCGGAGCGCGAAGGGATAACGATGCGCGTTGCCCTTCGAGACACTGATGACCGCCATGACGATCAACACGAGGATCGCCAGTCCGAAGAGCGGGAAAGCGAAGATGGCGAAGATCCAGCCAAGGATCGGCACAGCCCCGATGATCGACATCACGATGGAGGCGAGGATGATCGTGATCCCGAAGTTGACCGACTCTTTCGCCTGATCGACGAGATAGGCCTTTTCAGGATTGTCCTTGTGGACGAGCCAGAGGATCAACGCGACGATCGCGAAGATGTGGCCAACAATGACAAGGATCTTGTCGTCTTCGGGAGCGGATCCCGGCGGGGAGGGCGGCGGCGAAAAAGCGTCGGACATCGGGATTTCCTCGGTGGTGAAAACGCCCGTTCACTGTCGAGAAAAGGTGAATGGCTGTCAAGGAATCCGGCCGTGCCTTCGCTACCGGATCCAGGGGCCTCGCCTCAGGCCCCGTCACCGCCTGCCACGGTCATTTTCCCAACCAGCAGGCTGCCGACCGCCGTCGCTGAACGCCGGTCGATGTCGGCGCCGACGGCCTCGATGCCGAGGAAGATGTCGCGGAGGTTGGAGGCGACGGTGAGCTCGTCCACCGGGTAGGCAATGGCCCCGTCCTCGACCCAGAAACCGGCCGCACCGCGCGAGTAGTCGCCGGTGACGGTGTTGACGCCCTGCCCCATCAGCTCGGTCACGACGAGCCCGCGGCGCATTCCTTTCAGCATCGCGTCGAAGCCCTCGGCATTGGCCGCGACCTCGAGGTTGTGCACGCCGCCGGCATTGCCGGTGCTTTCCAAGCCGAGCCGCCGCGCCGAGTAGGTGCCGAGCACGTAGCGCTGCAGCACGCCGCCATCGACCAGCGGCGATTCGCGCGTGGCCACGCCGTCGGCGTCGAAATCACCGCTGCGCCAGCCGCCGACGAGGTGCGGTCGCTCGACGATGCGGAACCACTCGGGGAACAGTCGCTGCCCCTGCGCCCCGACGAGGAAGCTGGCCTTGCGGTACAGCGCCCCGCCCGACACCGCCCCGACCAGGTGCGCGATCAGCGACCGCGCCACTTCGGGCACGAACAGCACCGGGAACTCGCCGGTCGGCGCGCTGCGCGGATCGAGCCTCGCCAGGGTGCGCTCGGCCGCCTTGCGTCCCACCTCGGCGGCGGATTCCAGCGCTTGCGCTCGCAGGGCCGCGGTGTACCAGTACTGGCCCTGCATGGCCTCGCCGGCCCCGGCGATCAGCGAGGCGCTGATCGAGTGGCTGGTGCTCTTCTCGCGGCCGACGAAGCCGTGAGAGTTGGCATAAACCGACAGCCCCTCGTTGGTCGAAACGGAAGCCCCCTCGGAATTGCTGATGCGCGGGTCGAAGCTGCGGCCCGCGGCTTCGGCCTCGAGCGCCAAGGCCACCGCGGCATCGGCCTCGATCACCCACGGGTGCCACTGGTCGAAATCGCGCGATTCGCGCGCCATGCGGGCCTCGTCGGCCAGCCCGTTCGCCGCGTCCGGCTCGGTGTGTCGGGCGATGGCGCAGGCCATCTCGACGGTGCGCTTCAGACTCTCGGGCTTGAGGTCGGCCGTGCTGGCATTGGCTTTCCGCTGGCCGAAGTAGACGGTGACGGCGATGCCGCGGTCGCGCGTGCGCTCGACCGATTCGACCTCGCCCAGGCGCACGTTCACGTTCAGGCCGCGCTCGTCGTTGGCGCTGGCTTCGGCCTGGGAAGCGCCGAGGCGGCGGGCTTCGGCCACGGCGAGGGCCGAGAGCTCGGCGAGGCGGTCGAGGGTGGCGTCGGTGGTCACTGCGTTATCCTGTGCATCGTTCAACTGTACGGCCCCGGCGCATGCGCGGACGCGACCCCGAAACCGGCGAATTCCTCGACGAGAGCCGCAGCGCGAAGCGGCGCGAGGCCCTTGATGTGCTGGCCATGGCCGGCAAGCTGATGGACACCGGCCACGCCGCACTGGCGCTGCTGCCGATGCCCGACGAACTGCGTGCGCTGGTGGTCGACTCGCAGCGCATCCGCTCGAACATCGCCCGCAAGCGCCAGACCCAATGGCTGGCGAAGCAGATGCGGCGCGAAGACGACGCCGTGCTGGACACGCTGCGCGCGGCGCTCGAGCACACCAAGGAAGACGCCCGCCGCGAAGCCGCGGCCCTGCATCGCGTGGAGCATTGGCGGCTGAAGATCGTCGATGGCGGCGATGCCGGCCTCGCGGAGTTCATCGCGCTCTACCCGATGGCCGACCGCCAGCAGCTGCGCACGCTGGCGCGCAATGCCAAGGCCGAGCGGCTGGCGAACAAGCCGCCGCACGCGTTCCGCGAGATCTTCCGCGTGCTGCGCGAGCTGATGGCCGAGGCCGACGAGGCCGGCAGCAACGACGTCGAGGCCATCGACGAAGCGCTGGAGGCGGAGGCGAACAGCGTCGACCACGGCCTCGAGGACATCGACGAGATCGGCGGCCTGGACGGGCTTGACGAGTACCGGCACGACGATTTCGGCGGGCGCCGCGACGACTGAGGTCGCGCCCACGCCGGGCACCGTCCCGCGCATCAAGCTTTCGTCCCGCCGACGGTCATCTGCGAGATCTTCAGCGAGGGCTGGCCCACGCCCACCGGCACGCTCTGGCCATTCTTGCCGCACACGCCCACGCCGGCATCGAGCTGCAGGTCATTGCCGATCATGACCACGCGGTTCATCACTTCCGGGCCGTTGCCGATCAGCGTGGCGCCCTTCACCGGCGCGGTGATCCTGCCGTTCTCGATCAGGTAGGCCTCGCTGGCCGAGAACACGAACTTGCCGGTGGTGATGTCGACCTGGCCACCGCCGAAGTTGGGCGCGAACAGGCCGCGCTCCACCGAGGCGATCATCTCCTCCAGCGTGTGCGCGCCGGCCGCCATCGTGGTGTTGGTCATGCGCGGCATCGGCAGGTGGGCGAAGCTCTCGCGGCGGCCGTTGCCGGTGCGCGCCACGCCCATCAGCCGCGCGTTGAGGCTGTCCTGCATGTAGCCCTTGAGGATGCCGTCCTCGATCAGCACGGTGCGCTGCGTGGGGTGGCCCTCGTCGTCGATGTTCAGCGAGCCGCGACGCGCATCCAGCGTGCCGTCGTCGATGACGGTGACGCCCGGCGCCGCCACGCGTTCGCCAACGCGGCCCGAATAGATCGACGTGCCCTTGCGGTTGAAGTCGCCCTCCAGCCCGTGGCCGACGGCCTCGTGCAGCAGCACGCCGGGCCAGCCGGGGCCGAGCACCACCGGCATCGCGCCAGCCGGGGCGTCGATGGCCTCGAGGTTCACCAGCGCCTGCCGCAGCGCTTCTTTCGCGAGGCCTTCCGCGCGGCCGTTGGCGAACAGTTCGACGTAGTCGAAGCGCCCGCCGCCGCCGGCGTAGCCGGATTCGCGGCGCCCACCCTGCTCGACGATGACCTGCACGTTGAAGCGCACCAGCGGCCGCACGTCGGCGGCCAGCGTGCCGTCGGCGCGGGCCACGAGCACCGTGTCGACCGCGGCCGACAGCGAGGCGCTGACCTGCACCACGCGCGGGTCGGCGGCGCGCACCCAAGCTTCGATCTCGCGCAACTTCGAAAGCTTGCCCTCGGGTGCGAATCGGTCGATCGGATCGATGGCCGGGTACAGCGAGTGGCCGGCCACCTGGACGCGCTGGCCGCGGGCGGTCTTCAAGCCCTCGCGGCTGATCGCGCGGGCGGCGCGGGCCGATTCCAGCAGGGCCGGCAGGTCGATTTCATCCGTGTAGGCAAAGCCGGTCTTCTCGCCGCTGATGGCGCGCACGCCCACGCCCTGCTCGATGCTGTGGGCGCCGTCCTTGACGAGGCCGTCCTCCACCGTCCAGCTCTCGCGGCGGCTGTGCTGGAAGTAGAGGTCGCCGTCGTCGACGCCGGGTCCGAGCAATTCGGCCAGCGCGCGGTCGACATCGTCGAGGCCGAGGCCGGTCGGCGTGAGCAGCGTGCGTTCGGCGAGTTCAAGCGGCGTCATCGGGGATTCCTTCGGGGGTGTCGCGATTCGGGGTGGTGCGGCGCGGGCCACGCTCGACGACATCGACGTCGGGTTCGGCCCAGGGGCCCTGCACGCTGTAGACCGTGCGCGTCGCCTGCTTGAGCGGCACCTGCAGCACGGCCTGCGCCACGGCGCCCAGCGCCGCGCCGGCCGGCCCGCCGGTGACCGCGCCGATCGCCGGCAGCACGCCGCCGGCCTTGGGCAGCACTTCGACGCGCTGGTCGTACTCGCGCGCCGCGAGCGCGGTCGTGCCGCTTACGTTGATTTCCGCGGAAGGTCCGTCGATGCGCAGGTTGGCGGTGCGGGCGTCGCCGTCCTTGAACTCGAAGTCGCCGCTCATGCCGTTGAACGCGAACCCCTTCTCGAAAAAGTCGCTGAAATCGAGCGTCAGTCGGCGCGGAATCTCGGCGATGGAAACGAGGCCGATGAAGCGACCGGTGCCCGGTTCGACTTCAAGCAAGCGGCCGGCGCCGACGTCGACGCGCAGACTGCCGTCGAAGCGATCAAGCCGGAAGCTGCCCGGCGAACCCGGCCAATCGCCGACCATCCGCGACTTCACCGGCCCTTCCTCGACCATGCCGGCGAAGCCGAGTGCGTCGAGCATGCCGCCGAGGCTCTTGGCGTCGAAATCCACCGCGAAGCGCGAGCGGGTCTGCCCGCCGATGCGCGTCCAATCGCCGCTCGCCACCAGGGTCAGCGCCTCGGACGATGTGCTGAAACGGTCGACGTGCATGCCTTCCGGCGTGGGGAAGGTGTGCATGTCGGCGCGGCCCAGCCGCGCGTCGCCGAGGCGGAAGTCCTCGATCCGGAACCGCAGCGGCGGCAGGCCGGAGGGGTCGGTCTGGTCGACCGCGGGGGCCGGCTCGGCGCGGCTGCCGGTCATGGCCTTGGTATCGACCGGCGGCCAGTGCAGTCGCGCGAAGCGGCCGTCAACGGCCGCGCCCTCGGCGGAGGGCACGCGGATCTCTCCGGCGATCGCCGGGCCGTCGAAGCCGACCCACAGCCCCTGCGTCTCGCGGCGCAACTGCACGCGGCCTTCGCCAAAGCTGCGATCAAGCACGTCGATGGCGCCCACCTGCACGTCGACGGATTGCAACCCGCCCTGGCCTGCACCGCCTCCGGAGGCGGCCGCGACCCAACCACCGATGTCGAGGCTGGGCACCTGGCCACGGACGGCGATGCCGGCCTCGGGAATCGGCAGCGGGTCGCCGATGCTGCCGAACTCGGCGACGGCGGCGAACGGACGCTCGCCATCGGCCATGCGCCCACGCAGCTGCATCAGCCGGCCCAATCGCAGCTGCAGGGCGCCGGCACTGGCCGGCAGCGGCAGGTCGAGGCGAAGGGGCAGCGGCGTGGCCGCACTCTTGCGCAGGGGCGCCGGCAGCCCGAGGCGCGTGCCGACGAGGTCGGACCGCAGGCTGAGGCGGGCCGGCGGGGGCGGCGCCTCGGCGCGCGCGCGCGGCACGTCGACGCGGACGTCCCAGAGGCTGCGGCCCTCGAGCCAGGGCTGCAGCCACGCCAGCTCCGGGCTGCGCTCGAGCAACTGCGACGGCGCCAGCGCGGCGTCGAGCTGCAGCTCGGCCACGTTCTCGGCGTCGCGCACCGTGTCGCCGACGCGCAGGGACAGGGCGCCGTCGCTCTCGCCGTAGCGCACTGGCAGCGCATCGACGAGGAAGCCCTTGTCGGTGAAGGGGATCGCGCCGCTCAGTCCCTCGAAACCGATCTTCCAACGCGCGTCGGCGACGCTGGCGTTGTCGAGCGAGAGCGTGCCTTGCACGACGCGATCGCCGAGATCCCTGCGCAGCGGCAGCTTCAGGCGCAGGTCGACGGCCGCGGGGCCACTGATGGACAGCGCGTCGATGTTCGCCCGCTGCGGGGCATACAGCGGACTTTGCTTCACCAGGCTGCGCAGGCCGCCGGCATCGCCGCCGCCGCGCACGGACAGGTCGAGCCAAGGCGTCTTGAAGTCCTCGATGGCGCCCGTCGCGTCGCTCACGACGGTGTCGAGAAGCTTGGCGCGCATGCTGGTCAGGGCCATGCCCGGGCCATCGAACACCGCCTCGCCGTGGAAATCCGTCGCCGCTGGCCACGCGTTGTTGAACTTCAGCGTGACGTCTTCGAGCGAGACGCGCGCATCGAAGCGTCCGCCGCCGTCGCGGAACGGCCAGTGATCGAGATCACCGCCCATCGCGACCCGTCCACCGCGCGCCTGGCCGGCCACCAGCGCGGTGTCGAGCCACTGCCGCACCGGCGGCTTCATCGTGGTCTGCAGCCAGAAGCGCTTCGCGTCGACCACGTCGAAGTCGGCGAGATCGGCGGCGAGATCCAGCGTCGGCCGCGTGCCATCGCCTTGGAAGCCGAGCGCGAAGCGCGCCCCGATCCGCAGGCCCGGCGCGTCGATGGCGAGCGCGTCGCTGCCGAGGCTCCAACTTTCGCCGTCGCGCCACAGCGCCAGTTCGCCGCGCAGGCCGAGCGGCAGCACCGGGCCGAATTCCGTCGGCCAATCGAGGCCCACCGGCGCGCCTGCAAGCGCCAGCACGCCCCCCTGCGTATCGAAACTCACCGCTCCCCCAAGATCGCGCAGGCCCGGCCGACGACCGACCGCCGCGAAGCCAACGCCGTCGAGCGTCGCGTTGCCGGCCACGGCGCCGGGCGCGGCCATCGGCACGCGCAGCGCCCGCACGGTGCCGGACGGGCGCGCTTCGGCCACCCATGCGGCCAAGCCATCCGGAAGACGGTTGCTGAGAGCGCCCAACGCCAGCAGGGGCCCCATGTCGATGCGCTCGGCCTCGATCGCCAGCCGGTCGCCGCCCGCCATCCAGAAGCCGTCGATGCGCTGTTCGCTGAGGCCGTTGGTGAACGTGCCCGTCGGCACCGACACCTGCCATCCCGCCGGATCGAGGCGCCACTGCGCGTCGAAGCCCGCCGTGTCGAAGCGCACCGGCGGCAGGGCCGTGCCGACCCGGCGCAGGCTCAGGCCCTCCAACGCCGCGCGCACCTGCACGCGGGCGATGCGGCGATCGTCGAGGTCCACCCAGGCGCCGAGCTCGCCGCGGCCGGCCAGTGGTTCGACGCCCAAGGCCGCGAGCAGCGGCCCCCAAGCGGGAAGATCGACCTGCTCGCTGCCCACCCACAGACGCCCGAGGCGGCCATCGCGGGCGACATCGGCACTGACGTCCAGCGGGGCACGACCGTCCGCCGACCACAGGCGGACGCCACCGCGCACCTGCGAATCGCTGACGCGCAGGCGACCGTCGATGCGCGGCAGGGTGTGGTCGATGCCCCAGCGCTCCGCGAGGATGCGCAGCTTGGCGTCCTGCACGCGCAGCTCGCCGAAACCCGCCAGCACGTCGAACGGATCGATCCCAGGCCGCGCCGGCTCCGGCAAGCCGCTCATGCGCCAGCGCCCCTCGGCGTCCTGGTGCAGCGTGAGCGACAGGCCATCGACGCTGAGTTCGGTCAGCGGCATGCCCGGGAACAGGCCGGAATACACCGACACCTGCAAGTCCGCGCGACCGATGGCGAGTTGCCGGTCGCCCTCCCCCACCACCAGGCCGTCCAGTGCGAAACGCGGCCCCTGCCGGGTCCAACGGGCATCGATGCCGCTGAATCGCACCGGCTGGCCGACGCGCTCCGACAGCCAGCGCGCGATCTCGTCAGGATGTCTCTCGACGGCCGGCAGGAACTGGTTCGCCACCGCGACGAGCAGGGCCACGACGATCAGTACGACCAATACCCCGTAGCCGCCGATGCGGCGGCAGCGACGCCACCAGCGGCGCGCGACGGAGGCCATGGCTCAGGCGCCGCTCACAGCAGGACGACGTCGTACTGTTCCTGCCCGTACTGCTCGTCGGGCTGGAAGCGGATCGTCTTGCCGAGGAACTCCTCCAGTTCGGCAACCGCCACGGACTCCTCTTCGGTAATGCGCGCGACAACACTAGGCGCGGCGATCACCAGCAGGCGCTCGGCCTCGAACTGGCGCACGGCGCGCGTGACCTCGCGGAAGATCTCGTAGCTCAGCGTCTCCGGCGACTTCAGCATGCCGCGGCCGCTGCAGGTCGGGCAGGTCTCGCAGAGCTGGTGCTCGAGGCTCTCGGTGGTGCGCTTGCGCGTCATCTCCACGAGGCCGAGCGGCGAGAAATCGTAGACCGTCGTCTTCGCATGGTCGCGCGACAGGGCCTTCTCCAGGGTGCGAAGCACCTGGCGGCGGTGGTCGGCGTCGTGCATGTCGATGAAGTCGATGATGATGATCCCGCCGAGGTTGCGCAGCCGGAGCTGCCTCGCCACCGCCTGCGCGGCTTCGAGGTTGGTGCGGAAGGCGGTTTCCTCGAGGTTGCGCTGGCCGAGGAAGGACCCGGTGTTGACGTCCACCGTGGTCATCGCCTCGGTCTGGTCGACCACGAGGTAACCGCCCGATTTCAGCGGCACTTCCTTCTGCAGCGCGCGGGAGATCTCGTCCTCCACGCCGTTCAGGTCGAACAGCGGCCTCTCGCCCGCGTAATGCTCGATCCGCCCGGCCAAATCGGGCATGAACTG
>JAIXTZ010000043.1 GCA_027483745.1 Lysobacteraceae bacterium | reverse complement strand
GTGACCGAGGTCGTGCGCGTGGCGAAGGCCCTGCATGCGATGGGCTGCTACGAAATCTCGCTCGGCGACACCATTGGCGTCGGCACGCCGCGCAAGGCGCGCGCGATGCTCGAGGCCGTCGCCAGCGAAGTGCCGATGGCCGCGCTGGCCGTGCACTTCCACGACACCTACGGGCAGGCCGTCGCCAACGTCGCCGCCTGCCTCGAGGCCGGCGTACGCGTGGTGGATGCCGCCGTGTCCGGCACCGGCGGATGCCCGTATGCGAAGGGCGCCAGCGGCAACGTCGCTACCGAAGACATCGTCTACCTCCTTGACGGCTTGGGCCTCGCCCACGGCGTCGACCTCGATGCCCTCATCGCGACCGGCCGCTGGCTGTCGTCGGTGCTGGGCCGCGATTCCATGAGCAAGGTGAACCGTGCAAAGCCATGAATCCCTGCGCGCGGCCGTGGCCTATGCCGGCCGCCGCCCGACCTATGACGACCCCATCGCCTTCGACGCCGGCACGCCGCTAACGGTGACGCGCAACGACGACGAGTGGCCGGATTTCCATTGGTGCGTTACGTCGAAGGGCAGCGAAGGCTGGACCCTGCGAAGCGCCTTCGAGCTCGACGACGGCCAATCGCTCGTTGCCCTCCCCGCCTCGGCCATCGCGGTCGCGGACTACGACGCCCGCGAGCTGGCGCTGACGCCCGGCGAGCGCCTGCTGGTCGGCGATGACCAGGGCGGCTGGCGCTGGTGCTACTCGGCGAAGGGCGACGCCGGCTGGGTGCGCAAGGCCGACCTGAGCCAGATCGAGGACGCCCCGCGCTTCGTCATGCGCCCGATCCGCTCGACCGACGACGCCGCGGTGGCCGACATCATCCGCAGCGTGATGCCGGAATTCGGCGCCGACGGCCCGGGCTTCGCGATCCACGACGCCGAAGTGGGCGCGATGCACGCGGCCTACGCACGAGCGGGCGCCGCGTACTTCGTCATCGAAGTCGCCGGCGTCGTGCTGGGCGGCGGCGGCATCGCGGCGCTGGACGGGGTCGACGGCGTCTGCGAACTGCGCAAGATGTACTTCAAGCCCGGCCTGCGCGGCCTCGGCGCGGGCACGGCGCTGATCGCGCGCTGCCTGCACGCCGCGCGGCGCCTCGGCTACCGCCAGTGCTACCTCGAGACGCTCACCGGCATGGATGCGGCTCAGGCCTTGTACGAGCGCGCCGGCTTCCAGCGGATCACGCAGGCCATGGGCGCCACCGGCCACTTCGGCTGCAACCGCTTCTACCTGCGCGCGCTCTAGGCCACGCGCGACGGCTTGCCAATCGGGGCGCGGCCCCGGCATCGTCCGCGGGCCAATCATGGCCCAACGAAAGGACTCACGATGCGACCCGTGTTCTCTCCCGCTGCAAAGCTCGCACTCGGCCTCGCGGCCGCCCTGACCCTGTCGGGCTGCCTCAGTACCCGCTCCTATGTGGACACCGCGCTGCCCATCGTCGGCAAGGCCGATGTGGGTAGCGTTGCGGCCCCTGCCCCGGTCCAGGTGCTGGCCGAATTCCGCACGCAGGGCAACGCCAATGCCCGCGCGACGGGCTTCATGAAGCCCCGCGTCATCGCCGTGGCGAACGAATCGGGCCTCTTCACGACGGCGACGGAATCACCGGCGCCGAACAACGCCACCCTTACCGTCGTCATCGACAACGTTCCTCTCACGGACAACGCCGCCGCCAAAGGTTTCGGCACGGGCCTGACCTTCGGCGCGGTGGGGACGATGGTGACGGACGGCTACTCGGCGACGCTGACCTACCGCGCCGGCGACGCGTCGACCTCGGTCGAGGTGAAGCATGCGCTGCACTCGACGATCGGCAACCACAAGGGGCCGGAAAACCTCACGCCCGTTCGCGCCGACGAGGCGGCGGGCCAGATCATCGACCAGATCACCTGGAACGGCCTGAAGCAACTGCGCGCGCAGGGAGCGTTCGAATGACCGGCGTCGCCATGCCGCTGTCCCGTGCCGGTTGGCTGCTCGCAGCCGCCTGTTTCCTCGCCGGCTGCGCCTCGACGCCGGCGCCGCGCTACCAGACCGCTGCGGCATCGCGGCCCCTCGGCGCCGGCGCCGCAGTGGCCGTCGGCGAAGCGAGCGCCGCCGCCGACGTGCGGAATGCCAAGGTCTCGCTGCGCGGCGCGGGCATGGAATCGCCGGCCGCCGACGGCACCTTCAGCGGCTACGTCCGTGACGCATTGATTGCCGAGCTGACCGCCAGCGGACGTTACGCCGCAGGCGCCGACCGGACGATTGCCCTGGAGCTGCTTCGCCACGACGTCAACGCCAGCGGGATCAAGGAAGGCGAAGCGCGGCTGGCCGTCCGCATCGTGGTGAGTGGCGGTTCGGGTTCGCGCTTCGAGAAGACCTACGAGGCCGTGCACACGTGGCCCTCGTCCTTCATTGGCGCGGTGGCCATCCCGGCCGCCTACGACAACTACCCGGCGGCGGTGCAGAAGCTGGTGCTGGCCGTGCTGTCCGATCCGGCGTTCCAGGCCGCGATCGAGTGAAATGGAAGGCCGGCCCCGCGCCGGCCTTCCGTGCTTCAGCCGAACCGCCGCGAGCGCGATTCGATGAAGAAGCTGGTGCGTTTACGCGGCTGGAGGTAATCGAAGGCCGCGCGCGGCAGGGCCATCGGCTTGATGGCCCGCTGGATGGACAGTTCCGGGTGCTCGGCGAGCGCCACGATCAGCGCATCCTCGGGCCGCACGGCCGGGTCATGGATCAGCACCTTGGGCTTCATCGCGTTGGCGGGATCCACCGCGACCGACAGCGCGAAGCGGCCGTCGGACAGGTGCAGTACCGAGCCGGGCGGGTAGATGCCCATCATCCTGACAAAAGCATTGAGCGCTGCCGGATCGAACTTCTCCTTCGTCTTCCGGTAGACCGCCGCGATCGCGTCATGCGGCGTCAGCGCGTGGATCGGATTCGGTGGATTGCACAGGTTGTCGTAGTGGTTCACGAGGGCCACCACGCGTGCGGCCGGGTGGATGGCCTCGCCCTTCAGCGCCTGCGGATACCCGCTCCCGTCGCTGGCCTCGTGATGCTGGGCGACGATCGCCGCCGCGGCCTCCCCGAGGCCCATCTTCTCGGCAAGGCTGCGGCTGTGCTCGACGTGGCTCTGGAACATGCGACGTTCCGTCGGGTTCGGCGAGTCGGCCTTGCCGCGCATCACGTCCGGCAGCTCGATCTTGCCGACGTCATGCAGCAGCGCACCCACGCCGATGGCCTCGATCATCGCGTCGTCGAGGCCCATGGCCCGTCCGAGCAGCACCGAGAGCACCGACACGTTGATGGCATGCAGCGCCGTCTCTTGGCCGGCTTTTTCCGAGAGCAGGCGGATGGCGACGTCTTGTTCCTGCTGCACCGCGCGCACCATGCCGCCGACCTCGACCTCCGCGATGGCGCGCGCCTCCTCGGGCTGGGCACGGACGTTCTGCAGCACGTTGCGGAACGCCTTCGAGACCGCGCTGAAGCGACGCTCGCAGCGGTCGAGGCTTTGCCGCTGCGCGTCGAGCGCGTCGGTCGGCGGCGCCGTCGCCGGCTCGTCGTCGAAAGACGACACGCGGGCACCGCGCTCGGCCCCTTCCCCTCCAAGGCGGTCCGATTCAGCCGCCGCGACGATCTCGATGCCGCCGCCGGATGTCGCCAACGGGGCGATGGGCGCGTCGCTCGCCGCGGCATCGGCAACGGCAACGGCAGCCGCTTCGGGGCCTTGGGGCGGTTCGGGCTCCGGCAACGGCGCCACCTCGCTGCGCGCGGGCTCGTGCCAGACGTGGCTGACCCCGACCTGCGCGAACGTGGCGATCTGCGCCTCGCTGCGCAGCAGGAAGCCGGTGCCGGGGACGTCCTCCATCGACACCCAAAGCCCCACCCGCAGGCGCTCGACCGCGATCCGCTCCATGCCGCCTCCCGAAGCCGTACCAAGGCCCCAGTGTGCCCCGGAAGCCCGCGACCGGGCAGCCGGCTCGGGTAAAATCCGGCCTCTCTCCGGGAGCACCCCATGCATCTGAACCATGTCCGCGCCGTCGTCACCGGCGGCGCCTCCGGCCTCGGCTTCGCCGTGGCGAAGTTCCTCGTGGCGAACGGCGGCAAGGTCGCCCTGTTCGACGTCAACGCCGAGCGCGGTGCGGCCGCCGTCGCCGAACTCGGCGCCGGCAACGCGCACTTCTTCCGCACCGACGTCAGCGACGAGGCTGGCGTGGCCGCCAACGTGCAGGCGGCGAAGGACGCCATGGGCGGCCTGAACGCCGCGATCAACTGCGCCGGCATCCTCGGCGCCGGCCGCGTGCTCGGCAAGGAAGGCGCCATGCCGCTCTCCACCTTCGCCACCACGGTGATGGTGAACCTCGTCGGCAGCTTCAACGTGGCCAAGGCCGCGGCGGCGCTGATGCAGGCCAACGAGCCGGGCGAGGACGGCGAGCGCGGCGTCATCGTCAACACCGCCTCGGTCGCGGCCTACGAGGGCCAGATCGGCCAGGCCGCCTACGCGGCCAGCAAGGGCGGCGTGGTCGGCATGACCCTGCCGATGGCCCGCGAGTTCGCCCGCATCGGCGTTCGCGTCATGACCATCGCGCCGGGTGTGTTCCACACCCCGATGGTCGATGGCATGCCGGAGGCCGTGTACCAGAGCCTCTGCGCCCAGGTGCCCTACCCCTCGCGCCTCGGCAAGCCGGAGGAGTTCGCGGAAACCGTGGGCTTCATCCTCCGTACCCGCTACCTCAACGGCGAAACCATCCGCATCGATGGCGCCATCCGCATGCAGCCGAAGTAAGGGCAT
>JAIXTZ010000096.1 GCA_027483745.1 Lysobacteraceae bacterium | reverse complement strand
GTCGAGCCCATCACGATGCCCACCTTCACGGCGGTTTCCCCCTGACCTGCACCCGTCGCCATGGCGAGCCTCTCCGGCAAAACCGTATTCTAGACGCATCTTCCGTCACGCCCAGCGCCCCGCCGCCCATGGACCGCAAGCTCCTCGACCTCCTGGTCTGCCCGGCCTCCCACCAGCCGCTGCATCGCCTTGATTCCCCACAGCGCGACGCGCTGAACGCCGCGATCACCCGCGGTGAACTGCTTCGCGGCGACGGCCGCACCGAAACGCGATCCCTCACCGATGCCCTCGCCAGCCGCGACGGCAAGCAGGTCTACCGCATCGACGACGGCATCCCGGTGCTGCTGGTCGAGGAGGCGCTGCAGACCGCCGGCATCGACGGCCTCGCCGCGCGCTAATGGCGACCACTCTCGCGCTGCCGCCGCCGGAGGCGATCGAGGCCGCGGTGCGGGCCGCCCTCGCCGAAGACCTCGGCGACGGCGACGCCACGGCGCAGCTGCTCGAGGACGTCCCTGCCACCGCCCATGTCGTCTGCAAGGAGTCGGCGGTCATCGCCGGCGGCCCGTGGTTCGCGGCCTGTTTCCGCGCCCTCGATCCGGCGATCCGCATCACCTGGCACGTCACCGAGGGGCAGCACGTCGCGCCCGGCACGGTGCTCTGCACCCTCGAGGGCCGCTCGCGCGCCATCGTCAGCGCCGAGCGCAGCGCGCTGAACTTCCTGCAGACCCTCTCCGCGACGGCCACGACCACCGCGGCCTACGCGGCGGCGCTGGCGGGCACGCGCACGCGCGTGCTCGACACCCGCAAGACGGTGCCCGGACTCCGGCTCGCGCAGAAGTACGCGGTGCGCGCCGGGGGCGGCGTCAACCACCGTATCGGCCTGTTCGATGCGGTGATGCTGAAAGAGAACCACATTGCCGCGGCCGGCTCGATCGCCGCAGCCGTCGAGCGCGCGCGCGCCGTGCATCCAACGCTACCGCTGATCGTCGAAGTGGAATCGCTGGACGAACTGGACCAGGCGCTGGCCGCCGGCTGCACCCGCATCCTGATCGATGATTTCGACGACGCGATGATGCGCGAGGCCGTGCGCCGCGCCGCCGGCCGCATCCCGCTGGAAGTGTCCGGCAGCGTCTCGCTCGAGCGGCTGCCGGCCATCGCTGCGACCGGCGTCGACTACGTGTCGGTCGGGGCACTCACGAAGCACGTGCGCGCCGTCGACCTCTCGCTGCGACTCAGCGCCCCAGAAGCAGCCAAGCGATAAGCGCGAACGAAGCGACGATCACCACGCCGGCGATCACCTTGATCACGCCCGAGCCGCCGGCGGACGCGGCCGTTTCGACCGGCGACGTCGCCTTCTGCTGCACCTGCTGGATCTCCAGGCCCGGCGCCACGAGGATCAGTCGCACCTGGTCGAGGCGCAGTTCGTCGCCCGGGTTCAGCTGGCCCGCCTGCACGCGCTTGTTGTTGATGAACGTGCCGTTCGACGAACCCAGGTCTTCGACCTGCAGTCCCGACGGACCCGGCTTGACCAAGGCGTGGCGCCGCGAGATCTCCTCGACGGGGATCGCGATGTCGCACTCCGCGGAACGGCCGATGGTCATCGGCCCGGTCACGCCGTACATCTTTCCGAAGGTGTTGCCGGAAACGCCACGAAGCACGAATTTCGGTGCCGCGGCACGAACCCGCGTCGTCCCGCTTTCCCCGTCAGCCGCCATCGCCTGCGCAGCGGCCACCACCGAGGGGGGCAACGGCGAGCTGCCCGCCACGGTCTTTGGCGACTCGCTGGCAACGAACTTGGCCACCACGGTGCCAAAGCCGATCTGGTCGCCCGTGCGCAGGGCCATCAGCTCCTTCACCGGCTTGCCGTTCACCGTGACGGGGCCGGAGCCCTCGGGCAGCTGCAGGTTGGCACCCGTGCTCGTGATGTGGACTTCGAGGTGGCGGGCCTCGATGCCCGGCGCGCTGATCACGACGACGCCCTCGGGATCGCTGCCGATGCGGTTCACGCCCGCTGCCAGCAGGGCCGTTGCGTGCTCGCCGTTTGGAAAAACCAGCTTCATCCCATTCCCCCGTGCTTGGCTGTGACCGTGAAGGAACGGTCGCGGTCGACAGTGTGCGCGAGCGGCGAGGGCTTCGTCACCCTCCCCGTGGGCCGGGCTTGCGTCAGGGCGCCTCCGCCACCACATTGCGGCGATGGACCTGCTCAGCTTCGCCTTCTTCTTGACCGCTGCCGCCCTCGCCTGGAACTGGTGGGCCGACCGCCGAGCCGCGGACGCGGCCACCCGCGTGGCCCAGCGCGCCTGCGAACAGGCGGGCGTGATTTGGCTCGACCAGAACGTGCAGCGCGTCCGTAAACGCCTCGCGAGGAACGAAGACGGTCGCCTGGGTTGGCAACGCGATTTCGACTTCGAGTTCTCGTCCAGTGGCCAGGAGCGCCAGCTGGGCCGGGTCAGCCTGCTCGGCGAACGCGTGGTCGGCCTGGTGGGTCCGGAGCGGACCCCGTTGGTCTACGTTGGGCCAGGCGGGGTGTAACGGACCCGCGGACGGCCTGCGGCCTACTTGATGATTCGAAGGTGGCCGCCGCGCTTCGGCGGTTCGGGGGCCGGATTGGGGCCGCCGGCGGGATCCTGCGGTGGCGCCACCTCCCCCTCATCGGGCGGGAGGCCCATGCCCTGGCCGGTTTCCTGGGCATAGACGGCAAGCACGGCCGACACCGGCACGACGACGGAGTGGCTGACACCGCCAAAGCGGGCCATGAAGCTGACTTCGCGGTTGCCCAGCTGGAGGTGGGCGACGGCGCGCGCTGCGACGTTCAGCACGACGCGGCCGTCCTTCACGGCAGACGGCGGCACCTGCAATCCCTCGTGCTGCGCGTCGACGAGCAGGTAGGGCGTCATGCCGTTGTCGACGATCCACTCGTGCATCGCCCGCAGCAAGTAGGGGCGATTCGAGGTCATCAGGGCCGTCGTACCGCCCTCACTCATGCGGGGATCTCGCGCAGCGCCTTCTCTTCCGGCGTGAGGCTGCGGATGAAACCGGGGTTGCGGAAGATGCGCTGGCCGTAGTCGTCGATCGGCTTGGCTTCCTTCGGCAACACGATCCCGAGCGACGGCAGGCGCCAGATGATCGGGGCCATGGCGCAGTCGGCGAGGCTCATTTCCGGGTTCAGGAAGAACTTCGAGGCCTTGAACAGCGGCAGGGCCGCGAGCACGAGGTCGCGCAGCTGCTTGCGGGCGTTGTCGGCCTGCGCCTTGCTGCCGGCCTGCTGGGCGGCCTGCACGTGCGGCACCCACTCGTGCTCGAGGCGCAGCATGGCCAGCCGGAGGCGGGCCCGCGACAGCGGATCGATCGGCATCAGCGGCGGGTGCGGATAGCGCTCGTCGAGGTACTCGGTGACGACCGACGCCGAGTACAGCACCAGCTCACGCTCCACCAAGGTGGGCACGGAGTGGTAGGGATTCAGGTCGATCAGGTCCTCCGGCGGGTGCGCCGGGTCGACCGGAACGAGGTCGTAGTTGACCCCCTTGGCGGCCAACACGAGACGGACGCGGTGGCAGAGGACGCAGTCCCTTGCGGAGAACAGGGTCAAGGTGTTGCGCAAACGCGGGCTTGCAGCCATCGGCACTTCCCTTCGACGCGGCCCTCGACCCTTCGCCGACGGCCCAACAATCCCTAACGTGCCGTAAATGGGCGGCGAACCGCAAGAGCCGTCCGACCGGGCGGGCCGGCGGACCGCCACCCAACAACGGCGAAGGCCGCCTTGCGGGCGGCCTTCTTTCCGACAGGGAGGACTGGGAGCGTCTACCCAAGCCTCCTCCGTGGGGCCGGGGCGTCAGTGGACGTCCTTCCAGTACTCCTGCTTCAGCAGGTAGGCCAGCAACGTGAACAGCGACAGGAAAAGGATCACCCACACGCCGAGGCTTTCGCGCTGAAGACGGGCTGGCTCGCCGACGTAGGTCAGGAAAGCCGAAATATCGAGGATGGCGCGATCGTATTCGGCCTCGGAAAGGCGGCCCCGCTCATGCTCCTGGATGACGAAGCCTTCCTCGGTCTTGCGCTGCATGCCCTGCAGCTCCCAGAGGACGTTCGGCATGCTGGCGCCGACGAGGACGGTGTTGTTCCAGCCCATGGGCCGCGTCTCATCCACGTAGAAGGACTTCAGGAAGGTGTAGATCCAATCCTCCTGGCCGATCTTCCCGCGGGCGGTGGTCGACAGATCCGGCGGCGCCTTGCCGAACCACGCCTGGCCGTCGCCCTTGGCAAGGCCGGTCTTCATCACCTCACCGATCTTGGCGTCGCCCTTGATCAGGAACTGTTCGACCTGCTCCGGGGTGAGTTCGAGGTCCTCGGCCATGCGCGAGTAGCGCATGTACTGCAGCGAGTGGCAGGCGGCGCAATAGTTCATGAACAGGCCAGCACCGCGCTGCAGCGAGGCTTTGTCCTGCAGGTCGATCTGCGCGTTGTCGAGGTGCACGCTGCCGGCGGCCGACACGAAGGCCGGGGCCAGCAGCAGCGCCGCCGCGGCGAAGAGGGCGGAAATGCGCGACTTAAGCATGCGAGGTCACCCGCTCCGGAACCGGCTTGGTTTTGTCGATGGAGGTCCAGATCGGCATCGTGATGAAGAAGCCGAAGTAGAAGATCGTGCAGATGCGCGCGACCAGGGTCTGCGTCTCGGAGCCCGACTGCAGGCCCAGCCAGCCCAGCAGCACGAAGCAGATGCAGAACAGCGTGATCATCAGCTTGCTGATCCAGCCGCGATAGCGGATAGAGCGGACTTTGCTGCGGTCGAGCCAAGGCAGCAGGAAGAAGATGAGGGTCGCCGCGCCCATCACGATCACGCCGAGCAGCTTGCCGGGGACGGCGCGCAACATCGCGTAGTACGGGGTGAAGTACCACACCGGCTTGATGTGTTCCGGCGTCACCAGCGGGTTGGCCTCGTTGAAGTTGTCGAACTCCAAGAAGAGGTCGCCGAAAGTCGGGGCGAAGAAGATGATGAAGCTGGCGATGATCAGGAAAACGCCCGCGCCGACGAGGTCCTTCACCGTGTAGTACGGGTGGAAGGGGATGCCATCGAGGGGCTTGCCGGTGGCCTTGTCCTTCACCTTCTTGATGTCGACGCCGTCCGGGTTGTTCGAGCCGACCTCGTGCAGGGCGCCGAGGTGCAGCACGACCAGCAGCAGGATGACCAACGGCAGGGCGATGACGTGCAAGGCGAAGAAGCGGTTCAGCGTCGAGTCCGAGACGAGGAAGTCACCACGGATGAACTCGGTGAGGTCGCCGCCGATCACCGGGATCGCCGAGAACAGGTTGATGATCACCTGCGCGCCCCAGTACGACATCTGGCCCCACGGCAGCACGTAGCCGAGGAAGGCTTCGGCCATCAGCGTGAGGAAGATGAACATGCCGAGCACCCAGACCAGTTCGCGCGGCTTCTGGTACGACCCGTAGATCAGCGCGCGGAACATGTGCAGGTAGACGACGACGAAGAACAGCGAGGCGCCGGTGCTGTGCATGTAGCGGATCAGCCAGCCCCACTCCACGTCGCGCATGATGTACTCGACCGAGGCGAAGGCTTCCGTCGCGCTCGGCTTGTAGTGCATCGTCAGGAAGATGCCGGTCACGATCTGGTTGACCAGCACCAGCAGCGCCAGCGAACCGAAGAAGTACCAGACGTTGAAGTTCTTCGGCGCGTAGTACTCGGACAGGTGCTTCTTGTAGAAGGGAACCAGACCCGGGGTGCGCTGGTTGAACCAGTCCACCGCGCCGTTCACGGCATTCTCGATCTTGGCGTTCATCAGGCGGCCTCCTCCGGAGCGACACCGACTACGATACGGTTGGCATCAGTCTTCGCGAAGTGATAAGGCGGCACTTCGAGGTTCGACGGGGCCGGGACGCCGGAGAACACGCGGCCGGCGAGGTCGAAGCGGGAGTTGTGGCAGGGGCAATAGAAGCCGCCTTTCCACTCGCTGTCGAACGCCTGCGGCTGCAGCTCGGGCACGAACAGCGGCGAGCAGCCGAGGTGGGTGCAGATGCCGACCAGCACGCCGATCTCGGGCTTGATGGCCCGCGTCTCGTTCTTGGCGAAGGCCGGGGTCTGGTCGGCGTTGTCCGACTTCGGGTCGGCCAGGCGTCCGTCCAAGGTCGGCAACGCGCTCAGCTGTTCGCCGTTGCGCTTGAAGATCCAGACCGGCTTGCCGCGCCATTGGACGGTCATGCGGGCACCCGGCTCGAGATCGAGCTTGCTGATGTCCACTTCGACCGGCGCACCGGCACCTTGCGCGCGGGCGCTGGGCTTCCAGGTGCTGAGGAAGGCATACCCGCCGGCGGCGGCGCCTGCGGCACCGACCACGGCGGTGGTCGCGGTCAGAAACCGACGACGCCCGTTGTTGACCCCTTCGTTGGCCATTCGGCTCTCCGAACTTCGCTGTACGTGAGGATGCGAGAGGCCAGAACGGCCTGCCGCAGCAGGGCGGAAGTGTAGCCGAACGCCCGTTTGCCTAACAACGGCGCAACGCTCAGGGCGCGCCCGCACCCGTCATCGGAACCGCGACCGACCCGGACGCCCCGAGCGCCTCGCGGTAGCGCGCGTGAAGAGTGGCCACGCGACCCACGTAACGCTGGGTCTCGTCGAACGGCGGCACCCCGCCGTAGCGGTCGACATTGCCTTCACCGGCGTTATAGCCGGCGGCAGCCAGCGTGATGTTGTCGTCGAAGCGGTCCAGCAGCCACGCAAGGTACTGCACGCCCCCGGCGATGTTCTGGGCCGGGTCGAAGGGGTCGGCGACGTTGAAGCGGTCAGCCGTGGCGGGGATCAGCTGCATCAGGCCCTGTGCGCCCTTGTGCGACACGGCGTTGGGATTGAAGGCCGACTCGGCGTGGACGATGGCCCTCACCAAGGCCTCGTCGACCCCAAAACGTGAGGCGGCGGCGCGGATCTCGGCGGCGTAGGCCGCGGTGTTCAACCGGACGTTGGAGAAATCGACGCCCGGCAGCGTGCCGCAGGCGTAGCAGGTCTCGACGTAGGTGAAGAGCGTACGCACCGACGAGCCGGCGTTCCGAGGGCGGACGTTGGTGTAATGGGTCACGCCGTCCTTCATGTACGTGTAGACGGCGCCGCGGGTGACCCGTGCCCCGCGGACCGCGGGGGCCGCTGGTGCCGGCGCGGCCCCTTGGCTGGCCTGGAACTCGACGCGCCGAGTCGGCGCCGCGGCGGCGGCCGGCTGGCCCGAAGCGGGCGCCTCGGCGGCGCTCGAGGCGGGCGGCGGCGGGGCGATGGCCGGGCGGGCGTCGGGCCGGTAGGTCGCCGCCACCGTGCAGGTCATCCCGGACTGCCGGCGACTGCCGTAATGCGAGATGCCATCCGGACCAACGCAGCGGTAGAGCGTTCCGGCCTGCGCCTCCGAAGCCCCGCCCGGGCCCAAGGCCAGCGCAAGGGCGACCGACCCGGCAAGGGCGGCGGGCAACGCGGGCTTCGGGGTGCGGAAGGGACGCATGGCGCGAAGTGTCCCCCAGCAGGGCCGGGCGTACAATCCGCGCCCCATCCACCGGAACGGAGTACCCACCGTATGCCCGGCAAGCTCTTCATCAAGACCCACGGCTGCCAGATGAACGAGTACGACTCGACCAAGATGGT
>JAIXTZ010000332.1 GCA_027483745.1 Lysobacteraceae bacterium | reverse complement strand
GCGTCCAGTGCGGGTCGGCGTCATCGAGGAAGCCGAACGGCCCGTAATCGATGGTGAGGCCGAGCGCGCTCAGGTCGTCGGTGTTCATCACGCCGTGCACGAAGCCCACGCGCATCCAGTGGGCCATCAGCACACCGGTGCGCCGCGCCACCTCTGCGAACCAGTCGGCGCGCGCGTTCGGCCCGATGAGCTCGGGGAAGTGGCTCGCAATGGTGTGATCGACGAGGCGCTCGAGCAGGTCGCGCTCGCCGCGCGAGGCCGGCAATTCGTAGTGCCCGAAGCGCAGGAAGCTCGGAGCCACGCGGCAGACGATGGCGCCGGGCTCCGGCTTCGGGTCGCCGGCGTAGAGGATGTCGCGCACCACCGCGTCGCCCGTCGCCACCAGGCTGAGCACGCGCGTGGTCGGCACGCACAGCGCCTGCATAGCCTCGGAGGCGACGTATTCGCGAAGGCTGGAACGCAGCACCGCGCGGCCATCCGCGCGCCGCGAGTACGGCGTGGGGCCCGCACCCTTGAGTTGGATTTCCCAGCGCCGCCCATCGCGCCCCGCCGCCTCGCCCAGCAGCAAGGCGCGGCCATCGCCGAGCTGGCCGGCCCAATGCCCGAACTGGTGCCCGCCGTAATTCGTCGCCACCGTGAGGACGCCGTCCGGCACCGCATTGCCGGCGAGAAGCGCCAGGAGCGCCGGGGATGTCGCCAACGCGCCATCGATTCCGAGCTCGTCGGCCATTGGGCTCGACATCGCCAGCCATCGCGGATTCGCGACGGGCGTCGGATGCGTCGCCGACCACGCGAAGCCGAGCACTTCCCGCGTGCCCGGCCGCTGGCTCGGCTCGCCGGGGAGATCGTTGACCAAACGGGCAGTATCGATGCGCATCGCCGCTCCGGAGTTTTCATCAGTTTACGAATCGGCCACCGCGCCCGGGGGGCGGCGCACGCCTCGAGCGCCCATGTGGCCCTAGACTCGTGCCGTCTTTCCATCGAGTGATCGATTCTTGGATGCCGTTGCACCTCGCCTCTTCCCGATCCGCCACGGGCGGCGGGCGTGGCTGTGGGCGATCATCCCGCTGTGGTTGAGCGCCTTCGCGGCCGCGCGCCTGCTCGAATATGCCCCGTTCGCCAGCCTCTGGTTCCCGCCGACGGCGGTGAGCTTCGCGGCCCTGGTGCTGTTCGGGCTCCGCGGCCTGCCCCCCGTCCTCATCGCCGCCTTGCTGGGCCATGCCTACACCCTGCATCGGCTCGATCTGGAATGGACCGCCGGCAGCGTGCTGATCGGCGGCGTGGGCTTTGCCCTGGCACACACCCTGCCGATGGCCGCCTTGGCCCTCGTCCTGCAGCGCATCGCGAGGCGCGACCCCCTCGGGCGTTTCGGGCCCACCCCGCTCTTCGTGCTGCTGGGCGGCGGCGTCGCCGCCTGCGCGGCATCGGCTCTTGGTGGCAGTGCGGCGCTGGTGGGCGCCGGCATGGCGGACTCCATCGACCTGCGCTGGTCGGTCGTTCCGTGGCTGATCGGCGACTACACCGGGCTGCTGGCCTTGGGCCCACTGCTGGTCGAAGGGGTCCGCCATCGCGTCGCGCCGGAAGCGACGCCCGCCGCTTCGCCAGCGCTGTGGCCGAAGCTGCTGATCCTGCTCGGCCTCGTGTCGGGCACTTTGGCCGCATCGGCGATGTGGCCCGACGACGACGCCATCGTGTTCACGGTCTTCTTCGCGCTGGTGGTCCAGCAGTGGATCAGCCACACGCAGACCCCTTTGCAGGCGCTGCTCGCGCTCGGCAGCGTGGCGGTGGCGATTGCGGTGCTGGTGGCGAGCCTCGGGCTTGGCCAACATGCGTTGAAGCTCCAGTTCGCGCTGATCGCTCTGTCGCTCACTGCTTATTCGGCGCTGTCGTTCCTTGGGCTCCGCGATGACAACCAGCGGCTGAAGGCCCTGCTCAGCACCGACCCGCTGACCGCCGCGGCCAGCCGCGCGCACTTCGCCGCGCTCGTTACGCGGGCCATCGCCGAAGCGCAGCAGCGACGCCAACCCTTGACGGTGCTGATGCTCGACCTCGACCACCTGAAGCGGATCAACGACAGCCACGGGCACGGCGCCGGCGATGAGGCTCTTCGGCGTTTCGCCGCGCTCTGCCGGGAGCAGCTGCGCGCGGAGGACCTCCTCGGGCGGCTGGGCGGGGACGAGTTCGCCGCCTGCCTGCATGGCGCCAGCCGCGAAGTCGCCGAAGCTCGCGCCCGCATGCTGCTGACCAGCCTCGGCTTGGCCAGCACGCCGACCCTGCCCCTGGCCGCGAGCGTCGGACTCGCAACGCTCGCGGACGGCGACAGCTACGACAGCCTGATGCAGCGGGCCGACGACGCACTCATAAAGGCGAAGCGCGACGGCCGCGGCCGCCTCGTGGTGGCCTGATCAGGCCACCGTCGGCAGGCGGCGCGGGGTGTATTCGCGCAGCGCCTGGATGCGCTCGGCGAGCGGCGGGTGGCTCATGAAGAGCTTCTTGAAGCCGCCCGCCACGCCACCCGAGATGCCAAAGGCGCGGACTTCCGAGGGCAGGGTGCTCTGGCCGTAGCTGTGCGCGAGGCGCTCCAGCGCCGCGATCATCTTCTCGCGACCCGCCAGGTCGGCACCGCCGGCGTCGGCGCGGAACTCGCGCCAGCGCGAGAAGGCCATGACGATGGTCGACGCGAGGATGCCGAAGATGATCTCGAGCACCATCACGGTGACGAAGTAGCCGATGCCCGGGCCGTCCTCGTTCTTGAAGACCACACGGTCGATGATGTTGCCGATGATGCGGGCGAGGAACATCACGAAGGTGTTCACCACGCCCTGGATCAGGGTGAGCGTCACCATGTCGCCGTTCGCGACGTGGCTGACTTCGTGGGCGAGCACGGCTTCCGCCTCGTCGCGGCTCATGGCGCGCAGCAGGCCGGTCGACACCGCCACCAAGCTGTTGTTGCGCGAGGCGCCAGTAGCGAAAGCGTTGATCTCGGGGGCGTCGTAGATGCCGACTTCCGGCATGCCGATGCCGGCCTTATCGGCCTGGCGCTTCACCGTCGAGTACAGCCACTGTTCGATCTCGTTGCGCGGCTGGTCGATGACGCGCATGCCGGTGGAGCGCTTGGCCATCCACTTTGACATCAGCAGCGAGACGAAGGCGCCGCCGAAGCCGAAGATGGCGCAGAACACCAGCATGCCGCCGTAGTTCACGCCGTACTGGCTGGTGAACGTCGACAGGCCGAAAAACGAACTCAAGACCATCCACACAGCGGAGAAAACCAGCAACACGGCGAGGTTGGTGGCGAGGAACAGGGCGATGCGCTTCATGGCGGGGACACCGGAACGGTTTGGCACAGGCGCTTAGTGTGGCGCAGATCGGTAAAGTTCAAGCGAAACACCACGCATCCGCGGACGAACGCCGCCCACGCCGTGACGCCATCTTCACCGCCACCGCCCGCGGCGCCCTACGTCGGCCGCTTCGCGCCGTCGCCGACCGGCCCCCTGCATTGGGGCTCGCTGCTCGCGGCCTTCGGCAGCTGGCTGCACGCACGCCGACATGGGGGACGCTGGCTGGTGCGCATCGAAGACCTCGACCCGCCCCGTGAGCGGCCGGGCGCCGCCGCCGCGCAGCTCGCCACGCTGGCGCGCCTCGGCCTCCATCCCGACGGCGAGGTCGTGTTCCAGAGCCGCCGCCATGCGCTCTATCGACGCGCCCTCGATGCACTCGTCGAGCGCGGCCTGGCCTTCCCCTGCCGCTGCAGTCGCGCCGATCTCGCCGCCGGCGACGGCATCCACCGCGCCTGCGTCGCCGTCCCCGAGGATGCCCTGCGCACCCGCAGCTTCCGGTTCCGTGTGCCGGATGCCGTCGTGGGTTTCGACGATCCGGTCCATGGCCGGTTCGAACACGATCTTCGCCGCGATGTCGGGGACGTGGTGCTGCGCCGGGCCGACGGCCTATGGGCCTACCAGCTCGCCGTTGTCGTCGACGACGCCGAGCAGGGAGTCACCCACGTCGTTCGCGGCGCCGACCTGCTGGATTCCACGCCGCGGCAGATCGCCCTGCAGCAGGCGCTCGGCCTACCCCCTCCGGCCTACCTGCACCTGCCGCTGTGGCGCGATGGCGAAGGCCGAAAACTCTCGAAATCCGAGGGCGCCGGAGCGCTGGACGACCAGTCGGCGGAGACGGTGCTTCGGCGATGCTGGGTGTCCTTGGGCCAGCCCATCGACGCTTGGCCGGCATGGCGGGGCGCGGAGGCCACTGCCACCGTCGCCGCGGCCGTGTTCGACCCGGAGCTGATCCCGACAGAACGCCCGCCGCAGGCCTGAAACCGCCGGCCGACCCGGGACGTGCCGAGAACCGGGCCACAGATCCGCGGGTCCGCGCGGGCCTTGACAAGTCTTCACTTGCCGTTGTGCGGCGCGGCATCGACTCTGGCGGGATTCCGATTCCAGCGCCGAAGCCCCATGGATTCCCCCCGACTCCTCAAGAAGTACCCGAACCGCCGCCTCTACGACACGCGCATTTCAAGCTACGTGACCCTCGAGGACGTCCGCCAGCTCGTGCTGGACGGTGAGGAGTTCGAGGTCAGGGATGCCCGCAGCGAACAGGACATCACCCGTCTGGTGCTGCTGCAGATCATCGCCGAGCGCGAGGAGGAAGGTCAGCCGATGCTGTCGACCGCCTCGCTGCAGCTGATGATCCGCTTCTACGGCGACCCCCTGCACGGCTTCATGAGCCGCTACATCGAGCGCAGCTTGCAGCTCTTCCTCGAGCAGCAGCACACGCTGCGCAAGCAGCTCGGCGGACTGATCAGCAATTCACCGTTCGCGATGCTGAACCAGATCGCCGAACGCAACCTCGAGCTTTGGAAGAGCTTCCAACAGGGCGTCCTGAAGGGCGGCACGCTCGGCAGCGCACCGGCGAAGAAGAAGGCCTCGCGATCCAAGCCGGCGGAAAAAGCGCCGGCCAAAAAAGTGCGCGGCTGATCCGTCGCCTAAAGATCCCGCGCCACGCGGAACCCGATCCGGGCCGACGTCAGCGCAGCCGGAACCTGAAGGCGGAATGCGGACCGGCTCTGCTCAAGCGTGCTGGCCCAACTGCCTCCCCGCACCACCCGCTCCTCGCAGCCCGGGTTCACCCAAGCGCGCCCGTCGCGGGGCGCGCGGCGGTAGCTGTCGTGCCAGCAGTCTTCGACCCATTCGGAGACGTTGCCGATCATGTCGTGGGTACCGAACCCCTCTGGCGCATAGACCCCGACCGGGGCAGGACCCCAGTGCCCGTCGGACCAGCCGCGGATCGCGCGGCCCCAGCGCCGCCCCTGCGGTGACTGGTCGCCATCGCCCGTAAGGTTGCCGACGGCGCGTGCGGGGGGGCGCGGCCCCCACGCCCAAGGCGTCGTCGTTCCGGCCCGCAGCGCGTACTCGAATTCCGCTTCCGAAGGCAACCGATAGCGAAGCCCGGTGCGGACCGACAGCCACTCGGTGTAGGCGACCGCATCCTCGAACGCGATATGGACGACGGGATCGTCCGGCGCGGCCGGTGTCCGCCCCTGGTAACCGCGGCGCCAATGCGCCCCCCGCAGCTCGACCATCGCACCGCCACGCTCGTCGTAGACGGTCGAGCGCCCGCGCCGCTCGGCCACCGTCCGGTAGCCCGTGGCCGCCACGAACCTCGCGAACTCCGCGACGCTGGTTTCGCGCACCGAGAGCGCGAAACCGCGCTCGAACCGCACCTCGTGGGCAGGGCGCTCGTTGTCGCGCGCCCCGGGCTCGTCATCGCCCGCGCCCATGGTGAAGTCGCCGTGCGGCGCCACCACCATCACGGGCCCGTCGATGCCGCCCCCGAGGGCGTCGGCGAAACGCTGCCCCGGGCGGAAATGGCCGTAGCGCCGGGCGAGCGCAAGGCGTCGGGACAGGTCGTCGAGCCCGGTCGCCTGGGGATCGGACTCCTTCGCGTCGGCCAAGCGCGCCGCGGCGCGGGGCAAGTCGAGGCGATCGATCGCGTCATTGGCCTCCGCCACGGCGGCAGCGGCCGCGGCGGCACGCGCCTGCCCCAAGGCGGCGCGGCCGTCCTGCACTGCATCCGGGCTCAGGCCCACGCGCGACGCGCGCCGGAGGTCAGCCTCGGCGGCCGCGAATTCGCCGCGCGCGATCGCCGCCTCAGCACGGTCGAGCAGCGCCTGCTCAACGCGCTTCAATCCTTCGGTGGCGGGAGCGAAGCCCGGCACGGCCGCCAGGGCGTCGCGATAGGCGGAGACGGCGCTCGCGCCCCGAGGGGCAAGCCATTGCCCGGCTTCGCGACGCTGCTCGCCCGCGGCCGTGGCGGCCTTCGCCACCGTCGCGGCCTCCAAGGCGGCGTCGCGCTCCGATGCGTCAGACGGCGACACGATACCGAGCACGAGGCCCAGTTCCTCGGCCGCTTCCAAGCGACCCGCGATGCGCTCGGCTTCGAAACGCTCGCCGAGCGTGGCAATGACCCGCTCGCGCCCGGCCTGCGCTTCCGGCATGGGCGGATCGGCCTCGGCGAGGGCCGTGTAAAGGTCCAGCGCGCCGAGCGGCTCGCTGCCATACCAATCACCCCGCCGCTCCGCTTCGACGGCCTGCGCCAACAGCGCATCGCGCGCCTCGGCGGGCACGAGCAGGGGCGTCGGCCGCCACGTCGTCCGCGGCTTCAGCGGCTGGCGCTCGAGCACCTCGCCAGCCTCGGGCTGGACCGGCGGCACGACCGGAGCGGCGTCCATCGCGGGCGTCTCCGGCGCAGCGCTTTCGCGGCCACAGGCGCAAAGCGCGAGGGCCAGAGCAGATGCGATGGCAGGCGCGAACAATCGGGAAGGCACGCGGGAAACAACGTCGTTGACAGCGCGGCGCGCGCGGCGGAGACGTTAGGCTATGGCCCCCTCCCCTGCAAGGACAGGCATGAGTGTCACCGCGGTCGACCGCCCCGACGCCGCCACTGCGGCCTTGGCCTCCCTCGCTGCAGGTCGGCCGCTGGCTCTCGATACCGAGTTCATGCGGGAGCGCACCTATTTCCCGCAGTTGGCCCTGCTGCAGGCCGCCGACGCCGAAGGGCGCATCGTCCTGGTCGATCCGCTGGATGCGGGGATGCGGCCCGCCCTGGCGACGTTCATCGGCGCCGCCGATGCGCTGATGCACAGCGCCAGCGAAGACCTCGTCGCCTTCCGGCACGCACTCGGCGTCCTTCCGAAGTCGCTGTACGACACGCAGATCGCCGCGGCCTTCGCCGGCCTCGGGCCCGGCGTCGGCTACCAGGCTCTGGTGAAGACCCTGCTCGGCGTCGAGTTGCCCAAGGGGGAGACGCGCTCGGACTGGCTGCGCCGCCCCTTGAGCGCCCAGCAGCTCGACTACGCCGCCGATGACGTGCGGCACCTGCATGCGGCGGTCGCCGCGCTGGACGAGAAGCTGACGCTCCGCGGCCATCGGGAGCGGGCTCTCGCCGACATGACGCGCATGCTCGAGAACGCCCGCGAGGACCGCGACGATCCGCAGCCGCACCTGGCGATGCGCCCCGCCGCACAGTTCGACCGGCTGTCGCAGGCCCGACTGCGCCGACTGCTGCGCTGGCGCGACCGCGTGGCCCGCGAGAAGGACCTGCCGAAGCGCTGGCTGCTCGACAACGAGGTCGCCCTCACGCTCGCCCGGCGGCCGCCACCCACGCCGCAGGCGCTGGCGGCCGTGCTCGAGAGCGCCCGCTCGGCCAAGCGCCTGCAGGACCAGATCGCCGACCTGCTCGCCGCGCCGATGGACGAGGACGAAGCAACCATGCCTCTGGCCACCGACAACGAGCGCGCGGATCGCGCCCGCCTCAAAGCCCTGCAAGCCGTCGTCGCCGACCGCGCTGCCGCGCTCGACCTGCCCGAGGGCCTGCTGTGCGCGCGGCGTCACCTCGAGAGCTTCCTCGTCGACGGACGCTGGCCGGCCGCACTGGAGGGCTGGCGACGCGAGGTGCTGGAAGCCCCCATGCGCCAGGCCGACAGCCGCCGGGCCTAAGGGAGGCTCGACGCGAGCCCGTCCAGCCCGCAGGCTGCGGATTGGCAAGCCCGCCGCATCGGGCCTATACTTCAGCCCCTGCGCGGGGGGGTAGCTCAGCTGGGAGAGCGCGTCGTTCGCAATGACGAGGTCGTGGGTTCGATCCCCATCCTCTCCACCAACGCATCGAGAAGCCGGGCACTGCCCGGCTTTTTCGTTTCCGCGCTCCGGCGGCGCGGCCGCCGCTTGGTAGACTTCACGTCCCGGAACGGCGCCACGGCGGCCCTCCGACTCCATCCCTATCCGTCCCCGTAGCTCAGCTGGATAGAGCGCGCCCCTCCTAAGGGCGAGGTCGCACGTTCGAATCGTGTCGGGGACGCCATCGCCATCTCAAGGAATCCCCATGACGCACCCCGTCCTCGCCGCCCTCGGCCTCACCGACCACGAATCCGGCACCTACCTCGGCCACGGCGAGTGGTCCGCCACGCGCGACGCCGGCGTGCTGGAGCCGGTGAACCCGGCCACCGGCGAGGTGCTGGGCAAGGTCTACGCGTCGTCGGAAGCCGACTACGCCAAGATCAAGGAGCGCGCCAAGGCTGCCGCCGCCATCTGGCGCACCACGCCGGCACCGAAGCGCGGTGAAGCCATCCGCCTGTGCGCCGAGGCCCTGCGCCAGCACAAGTCGGCGCTGGGCGCGCTGGTCTCGCTGGAGATGGGCAAGATCAAGGCCGAAGGCGACGGCGAAGTGCAGGAGATGATCGACATCGGCGATTTCGCCGTCGGCCTCGCCCGCCAGCTCTACGGCCTGACGATGCACTCCGAGCGCCCGGGCCACCGCATGTACGAGCAGTGGCACCCGCTCGGCATCGTCGGCGTGATCAGCGCCTTCAACTTCCCGGTCGCCGTGTGGGCCTGGAACAGCTTCATCGCAGCCATCTGCGGCAACATCACGATCTGGAAGCCCTCGCCGAAGACGCCGTTCTGCGCCGTGGCCTCGATGAAGATCTGCAACGACGCCCTGCGCGCCGGCGGCTTCCCGGACCTGTTCTTCCTGTTCAACGACGCCGGCACCGAGCTGGCGAGCAACTTCGTCGATGACCACGACATCGCGCTGGTCAGCTTCACCGGCAGCACCAAGATCGGCCGCCAGGTCGGCGAGCGCGTCGCCCGCCGCATGGGCAAGTCGCTGCTGGAGCTGGGCGGCAACAACGCGATCATCGT
>JAIXTZ010000261.1 GCA_027483745.1 Lysobacteraceae bacterium | reverse complement strand
GATCTTCTGCGCCGGAACCATCACGCCGAGATCGATGACCTCGTAATTGTTGCACTGGAGGACCACGCCGACGATGTTCTTGCCGATGTCGTGGACGTCACCCTTCACCGTGGCCATGAGGATCTTGCCGCGCTGCTTGGCCTCGCCACCGGCGGCCGCCTTCTCGGCCTCGAGGTAGGGCAGCAGCACGGCCACCGCCTTCTTCATCACGCGGGCCGACTTCACCACCTGCGGCAGGAACATCTTGCCGGCGCCGAACAGGTCCCCGACCACGTTCATGCCGGCCATCAGCGGGCCCTCGATGACGTCGAGCGGGCGGCCCAAGGCCTGCCGGGCCTCCTCGGTGTCGCCGTCGATGAAGGCGTCGATGCCATGGACGAGCGCATGCTTGAGGCGCTCCACCACGGGCAACTCGCGCCACGCGGCGTCCTCGACCTTCGCCTCGCCCTTCTTGCCCTTGTAGCGGTCGGCGATGGCCAGCAGGCGCTCGGTGGCGTCCGGGCGGCGGTTCAGCACCACGTCCTCGACGCGCTCGCGCAGCTCGGCATCGAGATCATCCACCAGCGCCAGCGCCCCGGCATTGACGATGCCGAAATCCATGCCCGCCCGGATGGCGTGGTACAGGAACACGGCGTGGATGGCTTCGCGGACGTGGTTGTTGCCTCGGAACGCGAAGCTGACGTTGGAGACGCCGCCGGAGACATGCGCGAGCGGGAAGCGCGTCTTGATTTCTCGCGCCGCGTCGATGAAGGCCACGGCGTAGCCATCGTGCTCCTCGATGCCGGTGGCGATGGCGAAGATGTTGGGGTCGAAGACGATGTCCTCGGGAGCGATGCCGGCGCGCTCCGTCAGCAGCGCATAGGCGCGGGAGCAGATCTCGACCTTGCGTTCGAAGCTGTCGGCCTGGCCCTGTTCGTCGAAAGCCATCACCACCACGGCGGCCCCGTATCGGCGCAGCAGCTCGGCCTGTCGCAGGAACTCGGCTTCGCCTTCCTTCAGCGAGATCGAGTTGACGATGGGCTTGCCCTGAACGTTCTTCAAGCCCGTCTCGATGACGCTCCACTTCGAGGAGTCGATCATCACCGGCACGCGCGCGATGTCCGGCTCGCCGGCGATGAGGCGAAGGAAGCGCCCCATCGCGGCTTCGGCATCGAGCATGCCCTCGTCCATGTTGATGTCGATGACCTGCGCGCCGTTGTCCACCTGCTGGCGGGCGACCACCAGCGCCTCGTCGAAACGGCCTTCGAGGATCAGCTTCTTGAACTGCGCCGAGCCGGTGACGTTGGTGCGTTCGCCGACGTTGACGAAGTTGCTCTCCGGCGTGATGACCGAGGGCTCGAGGCCGGAGAGTCGCATGTGCGGCTTGGGCGAGGGCAGGGCACGCGGCGGCAGGCCCGCGACGGTCCGGGCGATGGCGGCGATGTGCTCGGGCGTGGTGCCGCAGCAGCCGCCGACGATGTTCAACAGGCCGGCTTCGGCGAATTCGCGCAGCACGCCGGAGGTCTCGCCCGGTTGCTCGTCGTAGCCGCCGAAGGCGTTCGGCAGGCCGGCGTTCGGGTGGCAGCTGATGGCGCATTCGGCCACCGACGACAGCACGTCGATGTGGGCGCGCAGGTCCCGCGCACCCAGCGCGCAGTTGAGCCCGATCGACAGCGGTTTGGCGTGCCGCAGCGAGTACCAGAAGGCTTCGGCCGTCTGGCCCGAAAGCGTGCGGCCCGAGCGGTCGGTGATCGTGCCGGAGATCATCACCGGCCAGCGGGCGCCGTGCTCGGCGAACATCGTCTCCAGCGCGAACACCGCGGCTTTCGCGTTCAGCGTGTCGAAGATGGTCTCGACCATCAGCACGTCGGCGCCGCCCTCGACGAGCGCTTCGGCGGCCTCGCGGTACTGCGCCACCAGCGTGTCGAAATCGATGTTGCGGAACGAGGGATCGTTGACGTCCGGCGAAATCGAAGCGGTGCGCGGCGTCGGGCCGAGCACCCCGACCACGAAGCGCGGCTTCGACGGGTCGCGCGCCTCGAACTCGGCGCACGCGGACTTGGCGAGCCGGGCCGCCTCGCGATTCAACTCGGGCACGAGGTGCTCGAGCTGGTAGTCGCCCTGGGCCACCCGCGTGCCGTTGAAGGTGTTGGTCTCGATCAGGTCGGCGCCGGCCTCGAGGTAGGCGCGGTGGATGCCGGCGATGATCTCCGGCTTTGTCAGCACCAGCAGGTCGTTGTTGCCCTTGAGATCGCCGCCGCAACCACAGCCCTCGCCGTGGACGTGGTCGGGCCCCAGCGGGGCACGCTCATGCCCAGAGGGGACGCCACTGGTCTTCGGCGAGAACTGGAGACCGTCGAAGCCGTGCTTGAATCGTTCGCCGCGGTAGTCGGCTTCCTGCAGATCATGCTTCTGCACCATCGTGCCCATCGCCCCGTCGAGCACGAGGATCCGGGTGGCCATCGCATCGAGCAGCAGCTGGACACGGAGCGGATGTCTCCACGGCAGCACGCTCATCCGCGCTTGCGCTCCGTCGTCGAACCCGGCTTATGCGCGATCAGGCTGATCACCTCGAAGTGTGGCGGACGCTTCTCCTTCGCCACCACTTCGCAGACGCGGACCTCCAGCCCCGCCTTCTCCGCCAGCTTGCGCAGCTCCTTCTCGGTGAACCCAAGGTTGAGGTGGCCGTAGGGCTCGACCGCCGCCCGATGCTCGTGCTTCGCGAGGCAGGTCGCGAGCAGGCGGCCCCCAGGACGCAGGGCGCGCGCGGCCTCGGTCAAGGCCTTGGCCGGCTTTTCGGCGTAAGTGAGGGCGTGCATCAGCAGCACGAGGTCGAACGCCGCGTCGTCGCAGTCGATCGCGTGCATGTCGCCTTCGCGCAGTTCGACGTGGGCGTACTTCGAGAGACGTTCACGGGCCGCGGCGATGACCTTCGGGCTCGCGTCGATGCACAGATAGCGACGCGCGTGTGGGGCCAGCATCTCCGCCATCAGTCCATCGCCGGACGCGATATCGAGCACGTCGACGGGCTCGAGCAAGGGCAGGGCACTGCGGGCCAGGGCCTCCCAGGTCCGCCCGGGCGAGTAGTGGCGCTCCATGTCGCCGGCGACCGAATCCGCCCAGTTCTGATCGGACGCGCGGGCGGCCAGCACCGTGGGCAGTCGCTCGGCATCCTGGCGGAGCAGCGGATCGTTCGCGCCGTCGCGCAGCGTGCGCCAGAGGGCCGCTTCCGCCGCTTCCAGCGCGTCGTTGAACCGGTAATACGCCGAGACACCGGAACGGCGGTCGACGACGAGCGCCGCCTCGCGCAGCTTGGCGAGGTGCGTGGACACCCGCGGCTGGGCGAGGTGGGTGATGGTCGCCAGCTCGGCGACGGTCAATTCTTCACGTTCGACGAGCGCGAGGAGGCGCACGCGGGTGGGGTCGGCGAGCACCTTGAGGCAGTCCGACCACGCTTGCAGGTCCATATGTATCTTTTTATCCGAATCCAGCGATGAACTAGTCTGGAGGCCGCTTACCGCTCGGTCAAGGCGCGTCTTCACCCCAGCACCATGCCGTGGGGTATGGGGGAACGGTTACACTTGCGACTTTCCGTTTGCCGATCGGGGTGTGCTGTGGATTTCGGATTCACTGAAGAGCAGTTGATGATTCAGGACGTGGCCCGTCGCATCGCGCAGGAGAAGATCGCGCCGAGCGCCGAACACCACGATCGCACCGGCGAGTTCCCGCTGGAGAACATCCGCATCCTGGGGGAGAACGGCCTGATGGGCATCGAAGTGCCCACCGAGTACGGCGGTGCCGGCATGGATCCGATCAGCTACGTGCTGGCGATGATCGAGATCGCCGCGGCTGACTGCGCGCACAGCACCATCGTCTCCGTGAACAACTCCCTGTTCTGCAACGGCATCCTGAAGTTCGGCACCGAGGCGCAGAAGCAGAAGTACGTCCGAGCCATCGCTGAAGGGCGCGAAATCGGCGCCTTCGCGCTGACCGAGCCGCAGTCCGGCTCCGACGCCACGGCCATGCGCTGCCGCGCCGTGAAGCAGGCCGATGGCACCTATGTGATCAACGGCAAGAAGAGCTGGATCACCTCCGGCCCGGTCGCTAAGTACATCATCCTGTTCGCGATGACCGACCCGTCGAAGGGCGCCAAGGGCATCACCGCTTTCATGGTCGACACGGCCAAGCCGGGCTTCTTCCGCGGCAAGACCGAGCCGAAGCTGGGCATCCGCGCCTCGGCCACCTGCGAGATCGAGTTCCAGGATTACGTCGCCACGGCGGATGAAGTCGTCGGTGTCGAAGGCGAGGGCTTCAAGATCGCCATGGGCGTGCTGGACGCTGGTCGCATCGGCATCGCCTCTCAGGCCGTTGGCTTGGCCCGTGCCGCCTACGAGGCCAGCGTGGCCTACGTGAAGGAGCGCAAGAGCTTCGGCCAAGCGATCGGCAGCTTCCAGATGATCCAAGCCAAGATCGCCGATATGAAGTGCAAGCTCGACGCCGCGGAGGTCCTCACCTTGCGCGCCGCGTGGGCGAAGATGCAGGCCGACAAGAACGGCGGCCGCTTCAGCACTGAAGCCTCGGTGGCCAAGCTCACGGCCTCGGAAGCCGCGATGTGGATCACCCACGCGGCGGTCCAGGTCCACGGCGGCATGGGCTACTCGAAGGAAATGCCGCTCGAACGCTACTTCCGCGACGCCAAGATCACCGAGATCTACGAGGGCACCAGCGAGATCCAGCGCCTCGTCATCGCCCGCAACGAAACCGGGCTTCGCTGAGCGTCCCGGCGGCCCGCCCCGGTTTGCTTCCGATGGCGCCTGATGTCCTCGTGGTCGGCGCCGGCTTGGCCGGTTCCACCGCCGCGCGGGCGCTCGCCGATGCAGGGTGCCGCGTCCTGGCCCTCGACAAGGGGCGGGGGCCGGGCGGTCGTTTGAGCACCCGCCGGACGCGCACCGGAACGTTCGATCACGGCGCGGCGGCGCTGCAGGCCTCGACGCCGTCGTTCGCCGCCTGGTTGGACGCCGAGGCGAAGGCGGGTCGCGCGGTCGGGTGGGCGGATGGCCACGTGGGGCTGCCCGGCATGAGCGCGCTCGTGGCCGGATTGCTCAACGGCTTGGAGGTGCAATGGTCCGTGGGCGTCGCGGCTTTGCGTCGGGACGCCGCCCGATGGTCGGCCATCGATGCGGACGGTCGTATCGTTGGGGAAGCCCCGATCCTGGTCCTCGCGGTCCCGGCGCCACAGGCGGCGGCTCTGCTGAAGAACAGCCCGCTCCCCGGCGATCTCCTGCCTGTTGGGCTGATCCCCGCCCTAGAGGCGGTCCGCTACGCGCCCTGCTGGGCCGCCCTGCTGACCGTCGATGTCGATGCCGTGCGGGGCGTGCCGCAGCCAGCGGCTGACGGGCTCGTCGAGGCGATCGTCCGTGAAGCGGACAAGCCGGGGCGGGAGAACGCAGGGCACTGGGTCGTGCATGCGACGGCCGGCTGGAGCGAGGCCAACCTCGAAGCCGACGCTGGCGAGATCGCGCTGCGCTTGCGGGAGGCGTTCATCGCGCAGACCGGTGTCGCCGCGGCGGCGGTCCGCGAGGTGTCGGCGCATCGCTGGCGTTACGCGCGGGCGCTGGGCGTGCTGGATCCGGCGCGGCTGGAGAGGGAGGACCTGGTCCTCGCGGGCGACGCCTTCGGATTGCCGTCGTCGGCGGGCCTGCCGCCCGCGGAGCGGGCGTGGATGTCCGGTCGCGCGGCGGCGGATCGCGTGTTTCGGGCGCGTCAGCCGAAGTCGTAGTTCATGGCCGGACCGGCCGCGGCGAGGAAGTCGCCCTCGACGTAGTCGACACCGATGCCGAAGAGCACGGTCATGCTGGCGGCATCCTGCACGTAATGGACCACGCAGGTCTTGCCGAGCTCGCGGGCCTTCCCAGCGAACTCCCGGACCTTGGCTTGGTTCTCGCCGTTCTTCGACAGATCGGTGATGTAGCTGCGGTCGATCTTCACCACGTCCGCATCGATGTGCTGCAGCAGCTGGAACGAGTTGAGCCCCGTCCCGAAGTGCTCGAGGGCCAGGCGCACGCCAGCGGCATGGAGGGTCTGGGCGAACGCCTGGATCGCTTTCAGATGGGTGAAGACCGCCGGCTCGTGCAGCTGCAGCACGAGCAACTCGCCCGGGATGCCCGCGGCCTTGACCGCCTCGACGATTTCCGCGCCCAGCCGGTCGTTCGCGGAGATGCTCTCCGGGCCGAGCTTCACGTAAAGCGTCGTGTCCTTCCGGGCGGCCCTTCGTTCGGCGATGACCGCGATGGCGCGATGGATCACCCAGCGGTCGATGTCCGGGCCCAGGCCCTGTTCGAGGGCGAGCGGCAGGAAGGTGTTGGGGTTGATGATTTCTCCGCCGTTGCCCTTGAGGCGCAGGTAGGCCTCGTAGGTCTCGCCGGGCTCGCCGTTGAGGCTGATGATGGGCTGGTAATGCAGGGTGAACCCGTCATGGTCCAAGGCCTCGCGCAGGCGCTGCACCCACGCCTGGATGCGCTCTTCTTCGGCGCGGTCGCGGGCGGCCGGATCATGGATCTCGACCCGGTCGCCGCCCACGCCCATCGCGGACTGCAGGCTGGCCTCCGCCCGGCTGAGCACGGGGCCGATCTGCGCGTTGCGCTCGCCGATCTGTACGCCGCCGACGCTGACGGTCAGGGTCAGCGAACGGTCGCCCACCTCGAGGATCTTTCCCTGGAACGCCGCGCGGATCTTCTCGGCGCGCGCCAGGCTGGCCTTGTGGTCGTGGAGCCGGCAGATCACCGCGAAGCGATGGTCCGAAAGCCGGCCGGCCACCGTGGTGTCGTCGAGCGCGTTTCCGAGTCGTTCGCAGAACGCCTTCAGCAGCTCGTCGGCCTGCGCCATGCCGATCGTGCCCACGAGCGTCTCGTAGTTGTCCGGCTCCACGAGCAGCAAGGCCTGATGGTGCCGCCCGCCCGCCGCTGCGGCGACCACGCGCTCCAGCTCGCCCATGAAATGCGCGCGATTGGCGAGGCCGGTGAGTGGGTCGCGCAGGCGCAGCGCCTCGAGCTCGGCGGCCATCGAGGCATCGACCAACTGCGGGCGGAACACGATCTGCAGGCAAGGCTCTCCCTCGTAGGAGGCCGGCGTGAATTCCATTAGCGCGTCGAATTCGCCGCCCGAGGCATCCATCGCCTTGATCTCGAGCTGGCTCGGGGGCGTTTCACCCTTGGACAGTCGCTTCAGGAGGTCCTTGAAGGCCGCGGCGTGCGAGGACGCGATCAGGTCGAGGACCGAGAGTCCCTCGATGTCTTCGAAGCTCTCGTACCCGAACATCTCGAGGTAGGCCTCGTTGGCCCGGATGTGCATCCCCTCGTGAATGTAGGCGATCGGATCCCGCGAGGAGTTGATGAGCGAGTCGCACCGACGCTCGGTTTCGCGCAGCTGCGCCTCAAGCACGCGAACGGCGCGGCGCGTCCTGACGAAGTCGGCTTCCGCGCGGACGATGGTCTGCGCCTGCGTCGGCTGGTTGCGCAGGACAACATCCCGGGCGCCCAGCTTCAACGCCTCGAGCACGCCCGCCTCGGTGAGGCTTTCGAGCACGGCGAGCACGGGCAGGTCCTTGCCGCTGCCTTCCACTTCGCGGACGACGGCATCGAAGGGAATCGATTGAGCGCCGATGGCGGCGACAACGAGGTCGAGGCTCTGGCTCGACAGGAGGTTGCGCAGCTCGTCGACGTGGTCGGGTCGCTGCGGCCGAACGGCCATGCCGCCATTGCGAAGCATGCTGGTGAGCTGCTCGGCATCCTCCAGGCGGTCGTCGACCAAAAGGAGGCGCAGGACGGCGTCGTTCGTGGGCATTCGGGCTCCGGGGGTCGCAGCGGTATCGCGACGCAGTATACGGACAGGGCCGCCCTTGGCAGCCCCCGAAGCCGCCTCAGGCGAGGGTCTTGCCGGGTTGGCCGGGGACCTCGCGCACAAGTCGCGGGACAAGGTAGCCCGGCAGGCGCGCGTGGATGGCATCGCGGAGCGTGCGGGCCTCAGCGTCGGGAACCTCGAAATGGGCCGTGCCCTGCACCCGGTCGAGGAGGTGCAGGTAATAGGGAAGGACGCCGGCGTCGAAGAGCGCTTCCGACAGGCTGGCCAAGGCGTCGGCCGAATCGTTGACCCCACGCATCAGCACCGCCTGGTTCAGCAGATGGACGCCGCGCTGGCGCAGCGCCATGGACGTCTCGCGGACCGATCCATCGACTTCGTTGGCGTGGTTGGCGTGCACCACCATCACGACCGGCCAAGGCAGGCTGCCGATCCACTCAAGGAACTCGTCGTCGATGCGCTCGGGCAGCACGATCGGCAGGCGGGTGTGGAGCCGCAGCCGCGTGATCTGGGGCAGGGCGCGCAGCGCGTCGGTGAGTTCAGCCAGCTTCGAAGTCGACAGGCTCAGCGGGTCGCCGCCCGAGAGGATGACCTCGCGAATCGAGGCGTCGCTACGCAGGTAGTCGATGGCCGATGCCCACCCGCCCGCGGCGGCGGTTTCCTCGGCATACGGGAAATGGCGGCGGAAGCAGTAGCGGCAGTGGATGGCGCAACTGCCGGTGGCGATCAGCAGCGCCCGGCCGTCGTACTTGTGGATCACACCGGTGCCACCCTTGGCCGCCCCGTCGCCGACGGCATCGAGGCTGAAGCCGGGGACAAGGCGGTCCTCGTCGTCCAGCGGCAGGACCTGGCGGAGCAGGGGGTCGTTTGCGTCGCCGTGGCGCATGCGAGCCACGTAGCCGCGCGGGACACGCAGCGGGAACTGGGCCTGAGCCGCGGCCGATACGCGCGCCGCCAGGCCGGGCAGGCCGAGGCCTTCCAGCAGTTCGACGGGGTCGCGGAGGGCGTCACGCCACAGGGCCTGCCAACGGGCCGGCTGCCGGGCGGCGGCGGGAACGGGTATCATCACGGGCTGCATTCTAAAGGTTCAGGAGCACCCGCATGGCCAGCTACGGCATGAATGACGTCAAGAACGGCATGAAGATCATCGTCAACAACGAGCCGTGCGTCATCCAGGACACCGAGTACG
>JAIXTZ010000274.1 GCA_027483745.1 Lysobacteraceae bacterium | reverse complement strand
CGGCGGTGTCGAGGATCTGCTTGCTCTTGCCCGTGTAGAACGGGTGCGAGGCCGAGGAGATTTCGATCTTGATCAGCGGGTACGTCTCGCCGTCTTCCCACTTGATCGTCTCCTTGGAGGCGAGCGTGGAGCGGGTGAGGAACGAGAAGTTCGAGGTCACGTCCTGGAACACGACCGGCTGGTAGTTCGGGTGAATGCCATCTTTCATAGCGGGTCCCAGAAGCGTCGAAACGAGGAAAGAGGGGAATTATAGCGGCGCCCGCCAGCCCGGAGCAAGTCTTGGGGTGCGACTCGTTCAGGCGGACGGCTCAGGCCAGGGCGAGGCGCAGCCAGTGGCGGAAGCGCTCGGGCCTCAAGCCCGCGAGGATCCGCGCCTTGGCCGGACGCCCGGAGCGGTCGGCCCAGTCGACGATGGTCGCGCCGCGCGCCAGCCGCCCGCCGGTCTCGATCTCGACGGCGTGGCAATGCCAGCCGGTGGCGGCTTCGGGCTCGAGGGCGGCGGCCATGGCGAGCCCGTCGGCCGAATGCCAGTGCGTGCCGCGCCGCCCTTCCGACCATTCCCGTGTGCGCTGGGAGATGGCCTTGTAGAACGCGGCCTTCGGCGCCGGGGCATCGAGCCACTGCTCGACGTCGACGTGCGGCAGGCCATGGCGCAGCACCGCTTCCCAATCCACCACATCGAAGGCGGGGAAAGCCTCGAAGACGACGTGCGCCGCCTCCGGATCGAAGGCGATGTTGAACTCGGCGCTCACCGACGTATTGCCCTGCCCCGTCACGGCGCCGCCCATCACCACGAGACGGCCGATGCGCGAGGGCAAGGTCGGGTCGAGGCGCAGGGCCAGCGCGAGGTTCGTGAGCGGCCCGAGGCAAACGAGCAACAGGCCGGGGTGCGAGTGACTGAAGCGGATCATCGCCAGCGCGGCGTGCTCGAGTTCGGCGGCGCGCGTCGGTGCGAGGTAGCCAGTGTCGCCGAAGCCGTCGCGGCCGTGCACGTAGGCCGCGTCCTCGGCCGGGAACACCAGCGGCACGGCGCAGCCCGGATACACCGGGACATCGGCGCCGGCGATTTCGCAGAGTTTCAGCGCGTTTCGAACGGTGTGCTCGAGGCCCACGTTGCCGGCGGTGATCGTCAAGCCGAGCACTTCGTGGGCGGGGCTCGCGAACGCCATCAGCAGGGCCCAGGCGTCGTCCACGCCGGGGTCGGTGTCGATCAGCAGCGGAAGGCGGTCGGTGGCGGACATCGGTAGGCGCTCGGGGCGGCGGTCAGCGGGCCGGCAGTGTGCCTCGCGCCGCGCGCCCCCGCATCAGGCCGAAGCGTAGCGGGCCGCGCTGCCGACCCAGCGCGCGATGACCGCTTCGGCGATGCCGGGCGATTCGGCCAACAGTGAATCGGCAAGCGCCGCGACCTGGGGCAGCAGCCTGGCATCGCGGGCGAGGTCGGCGATGCGGAAGGCGGCGAGGCCGGTCTGGCGCGTGCCGAGCAATTCGCCGGGGCCTCGGAGCTCAAGGTCTTTCTCGGCGATGACGAAGCCGTCGTTGCTCCGGCGCATCACGTCGAGACGTTCGCGCGCGATCCCGCCCAGCGGCGACTGGTAGAGCAGCACACAGCTCGACGCGGCGCTGCCCCGCCCCACCCGGCCGCGAAGCTGGTGCAGCTGCGCAAGGCCGAGACGCTCGGCGTTCTCGATCACCATCAGGCTCGCATTCGGCACGTCGACGCCGACCTCGATCACCGTGGTAGCCACGAGCAATTGCAGTTCCCCGGCCTTGAAGCGACGCATCGTGTCCTGTTTCTCGACGGGCTTCATGCGCCCATGCAGCAGGGCCACGCGAAGCTCCGGCAACGCTTCGGAGAGCTGCTCGAAGGTCGTCTGCGCGGCCTGCGCTTCGATCTCCTCGCTGTCCTCGATCAGCGGGCAGACCCAGTAGGCCTGACGGCCTTCCGCGCAGGCCTTGCGCACGCGCTCGACCAGCTCGGGGCGCCGCTCGGCGGCAACGGCCACCGTGGTGACCGGCGTGCGCCCCGGAGGCAGCTCATCGATGACCGAAAGATCGAGGTCGGCGTAGGCGGTCATCGCCAGCGTGCGCGGGATGGGCGTGGCCGTCATCACCAGCTGGTGCGGCACGCGCTCGCCCTCGAGGCCTTTGTCCCTCAGCGCGAGGCGCTGGTGCACGCCGAAACGGTGCTGCTCGTCGACGATGACGAGACCGAGCTTCGCGAAGGCAACGCCGCCCTGCATCAGCGCATGGGTGCCGACGACCACCTGCGCCGTTCCATCGGCGATCGCGGCCAGCGTCTCGCGCCGGGCCTTGCCGGTGACCTTGCCCGCCAGCCAGCAGACGCGCACGCCGTGCGGTTCGAACCAGCGCTGGAAGTTCTGCAGGTGCTGCTCGGCGAGCAGTTCGGTCGGCGCCATCAGCGCCACCTGCCGACCCGCCGCAACGGCTTGCATCGCCGCCAGCGCGGCGACGACGGTCTTGCCGCTGCCAACATCCCCCTGCACGAGCCGCAGCATGGGCGCGCCCTCGGCGAGGTCTCGCTCGACCTCGGACAGCACGCGCTGCTGCGCGCCCGTCAGCGCGAACGGCAGGGTGGCGCGCAGCGCCTCGACGGCGGAAGGCGCGGAAGGCAGCGGGAACGCCCCATGCTCGCGCAAGGCGATGCGCTGGCGACGCAGGCTGAGGCCGTGCGCGAGGAGTTCTTCGAAGACCAGGCGTTGCTGGGCCGGGTGCGTGCCCGACATCAAGGCGCCAACATCCGCATCGACCGGCGGCCGATGCACGGTGAGCAGCGCCTCGCGAAGGCCGGGCAACGCCAGCCCGGCCCACGCCGCCACCGGCACCAGTTCCAGCGCCGCCGCATCGGGCAGCTGGTCGAGCGCGAGCCGCACCAGTTTCGCCATCGATCCCGGCCCGAGGCCTTCGACCAGCGGATAGACCGGGTCGAGGCGATCGCTGAGCGCCGCGCCCTCGTCGTCGCCGAGCACGCGATAGCTCGGATGGATGATTTCCCAGCCGTTCTGGCCGGGCCGCACCTCGCCGAACACGCGCACGCGGCGACCGGACTGGAAGGCCTGCACCTGCTGGCTACGGAAGTGGAAGAAGCGCAGGCCCAGCAGTGAACCCTCGTCGTCACCCAGCGTCACCTTCAGCATGGGCCGCCCGCGGAACAGGCGTTCGACGTGGCGGACGCGCCCCTCCGCCTGCAGCGCGGGGCCGGGGCGCAGATCGCGAATGGGCGTCAGCCGCGTGCGGTCTTCGTAGCGCAGCGGCAGCAGGAACCAGAGGTCCTGCAGGGTCTGGATGCCGCGCTCCGCAAGCTTCGCGGCCACCGCCGGCCCAACGCCGGGCAGCCGCGTCACCGGCGCGTCGCCTCCTGCCAGCTCGGGCGCCGGCGCGGCCGTGCGCGGCATCGGTCAGTCGAGGATGAGGATGCCGTCGACTTCGACTTCCGCACCTTTGGGCAGGCCCGCGACCTGGATGGTCGAACGTGCCGGGTATGGCGCCTGGAAGTACTCGGCCATCACCGCATTGACGGTGGCGAAGTGCGAGAGGTCGGTGAGATAGATGCCGATGCGGACCAGCTTGTCGAGGTCGCCGCCGGCCGCCTGGCAGACCGCGCGCAGGTTATCGAACACGCGACGGGTCTGGACGGCGATGTCGCCGCCGACGAGGTCGCCGGTCTTCGGGTCGAGCGGAATCGCCCCCGAGAGGTACACCGTGCTGCCGGCGCGCACGGCCTGCGAGTACGGGCCGATGGCGGCGGGAGCGTTCGGGCTGGTGATCGGCGTGCGGGACATGGCGGGCCTCGTCGAAGGAGGCCAGTAGCTTACAGCCGGCGCACCACGTGCACGACCTGCAGGCGGCGCACGCGGCGCATCACCTCGGCGAGGTGGTCGACATCGCGGACCTCGATGCCGAACTCCATGATCGACAGATTCACATCGCGCTCGCGGTATTCGACCGAATCGATGTTCGAGTCGCTTTCGGCGATGGCGGCGGCGACCTGCGCCAGCGCGCCGGGGCGGTTGTCCACCTCGACCCGCACGGCGACGAGGAAATCGCCCTTGACGTCGCGGTCCCAGTCCATGACCAGGCAGCGCTCCGGCGTGCGCGCGAAGGCCTCGACGTTCGGACAGTCGCGACGATGGACGACGATCCCCTTGCCGGCCGAGAGGTAGCCCATGATCGCGTCGCCGGGGAGTGGGTGGCAGCAGGTGGCGAAGGTCAGCACACCGCGCTCGCTGCCGTTGATCAGCAGGCGCTCCGGGCTGGCCGGCACGGTGGCGCCGCCCTTGGCCGCGACCAGCGCCTGGGCGACCTGCGCCGGCATGCGGTTGCCCAGCGCGATATCGGCCAGCAAGGCCTCGAGGCGCGGATAGCGGTGTTCCGCCAGGAACTGCTCGATTCGCTTCCCCGACACCCGCTCGAGCGAACTCTCAAGTCCTTCGAGGGCGCGATCCAGCATGCGGTGGCCGAGGCTCACGGCGTCCTCGTGCTGCAGCTTCTTCAGGTTCGAGCGGATCGCGGTGCGCGCCTTCGACGTGACGACGAATTCGAGCCATTGGGGGCGTGGCGCCGCGGACGGCGCGGTGACGATCTCGACGTTCTGCCCACTCTGTAGCCGGGTGTGCAGCGGCACCAGCTTCTTGTCGACCCGCGCGGTCACCGCCCGGTCGCCGATGCTGGTGTGCACGGCATAGGCGAAGTCGAGCGCCGTGGCGTTGCGGGGCAGCGCGAGGATGTCGCCTTTCGGCGTGAACAGGTAGACCTCGGCGGGGAACAAGTCGACCTTGACGTTCTCGACGAACTCCAGCGACGACGACGTCACCGACTGCTCGCTGGTCATCAAGCCGCGGATCCAGTCCTGCGCGCGGGCCTGCGCGCTGCTGGCGCCGGTGGCCGAGGTGTTCGCCTTGTACGCCCAATGCGCCGCGATGCCGCGCTCGGCGATGAGGTCCATCTCCTCGGTGCGGATCTGCACTTCGATCGGCGAGCCGTGGGTGCTGAACAGGACCGTGTGCAGGCTCTGGTAGCCGTTGGCCTTCGGGATGGCGATGAAGTCGCGGAAGCGCGCCTCCAGCGGCTTGTACAGCGCGTGCACGGCGCCGAGGGCGTGGTAGCACTGCATCACCCGCTGCACGACGACGCGGAAGCCGAAGACGTCCAGCACCTGCTCGAGCGTCTTGTGCTCGCTGCGCATCTTCGAATAGATGCTCCACGGCGACTTCACCCGGCCGACGATGCGGAACGGCAGGCCCTCCATCGAGAGTCGCTGCGCGATCTTCGCTTCGATCGTCGTCATCGCCTCGCGGCGCATCACCGGCTGGCTGGCGAGGCGCCGCGCGATGACGGCATAGCGGCGCGGGTGCAGGGCCTTGAAGCCCAGATCCTGCAGCTCGGCCTTGAACTTGTTCATGCCGAGGCGCTGCGCGATCGGCGCGTAGATTTCCAGCGTCTCGCGGGCGATGCGGCGGCGCGACTCGTCGGCCATCGAATCCAGCGTCCGCATGTTGTGCAGGCGGTCGGACAGCTTGATCAGGATGACGCGGAGGTCCGTCGCCATCGCCAGCATCATCTTGCGGAAGCTCTCGGCGGCGGCCTCCTGCCGACTGGCGAAGCGGATCTTGTCGAGCTTCGTCACCGCATCGACGAGGGCGGCCACCGGCTCACCGAAGGCCTGCACGATCTCGGTGCGCGGCAACGGCGTGTCTTCGAGCGTGTCGTGGAGGATGGCGGCGCAGAGCGTCTCCCAGTCGACGCGTAGGTCGGCAAGGATGCCGGCGACGGCGACGGGATGCGTGATGTAGGCCTCGCCGCTCTTGCGCACCTGGCCGTCGTGGGCGTGGGCGCCCATGACATAGGCGGCGCGGACGCGGGCGATCTGCTCCGGCGGGAGGTAGTCGGCCAGTTTCGCGGCCAGCGCGTCGACCTGCTCCGGACAGGGGTCCGGCGCGGTCGGGGCGGCTTGTGCGGGCGCGGCGCTGGCACTCATGGCCTGAATGTAAGGGCGAGCCACCGGGGCGGCAACACCGCGGAAACGACAAGGCCCGCCGGAGCGGGCCTTGGTTCACGCGGCGGAAAGCCGCGCGAAGGTCGTGATGGCGACGTGGATCAGTCGTCGCCGCCCTTCATGTCGTCGTCCACCACCTCGGCGGCGGCCCACTCAAGGGCTTCGCGCTCGCGGCGCTCGCGCTCGGCCTTCTCGACCTGCTCGATCAGTGCTTCGTCGATCTGGCGGGCGGCGATCTCGCGCAGGGCCAGCACGGTCGGCTTGTCTTCGTGCTCGCTGTTGTCGAGGGTCGGCTCGGCGCCCTTGGCCAGCTGGCGGGCGCGCTTCGAGGCCAGAACGACCAGCTCGAAGCGGTTGTTCACGACGTCCAGGCAATCTTCAACGGT